>CAZTXH010000084.1:0-7997 GCA_964617415.1 uncultured Rikenellaceae bacterium
CCATAAGATATAGGGTAGATACCCAGCAGAAAGAGGTTCAGCTTCTTTCACTCAGGTTGAAGAACCAGAGGATCATCAGTATTGCTTTTGGGGGTTTGATACCACTGTCTCTGGCCATTGGTTTTCTTATCTTCAGGGGATCCAAGCTAAAGGCTGAACGCCGTATTAGTGAAATGAACCGTAAGATCTCTGAGATACAGCAGGCAAACCTGAGACAGCAGATGAATCCTCATTTCATTTTCAACACACTTAATTCGATACAATATTATATGTATCAGCATGACAAACTCGCAACAAATAACTATCTGACCAAATTTTCAAGTCTGATACGTAAAGTGCTTGAAAACTCGCAACATACCTATGTTCCTCTCAATGATGAATTAAGTGCATTGACTCTGTATCTTGAACTGGAGAATATACGGTTCAAAGATAAGTTTGATTATGAGATAAATGTTGATGATGATATAGATACATTGATTTATAAGGTACCTACCATGCTAATACAGCCATATGTGGAGAATTCAATTTGTCATGGGCTGATACCAATGAATACTAAAGGGAAGGTAAAGATTGACATTAATCTTAAAAATGATCATCTTTTGTGCACTATTGAAGATAATGGAATAGGGCGTGAGGCGGCACGTGGGAGAAGACCAAGGAAAGAGAGTAATCATAATTCACTTGGTACACGTATCGCAGCATCAAGGCTTGAACTGGTTAATACACTATATGGATCCAGCCTGAAAACAACTTACACAGACCTCAAAGATGCTGATAGCAAAGCTGCCGGGACACTAGTGGAAATACAAATCCCATTAATGACATGAGCAAAAAGATAAAAACTGTTATCATTGATGATGAGCATGATGCCGTCGATTTTATTAATTCGATCATCAGCGAGTATTGTCCGGGACTGGAGGTTAAAGGTAAAGCATATGATGTCAGTGAAGGTGTCAATGTGATCAAGGAGGTAAAACCCGACCTTGTTTTCCTCGATGTGGAAATGCCACATGGAACAGGATTTGATCTGCTGGGACATTTCCCTGAAAAGGAATTTGATGTCATATTTATTACTGCCTTTAACCATTATGCAATAAAAGCAATCAAGTTCAGTGCCGTTGACTATATTCTTAAACCGATAAATGTCAGTGAATTCATTGAAGCAGTGAACAAGGTAATGCAAAAACGGTCAAGCAGTATCTTCAGAGGTAATGAAAATATAAAAGCTCTTCTTGAAAACCTGAGAACAGCAGTCCCCTCACGGCTGGCCATACCAACATCTGAGGGTATGGAATACCTTAATCCGAAAGAGATTATCCGTATTGAGGCTGACCGGAGTTATTCGTGGTTCTATCTTACAGGAGACAGGAAGATCCTTGTTTCAAAAAATCTTAAAGAGTTCCAGGATCTGTTAAGCGACAGACATTTCTTCCGACCTCATAATTCACACCTTATTAACCTAAAGTATGTAAAAAAATATATCAGGAAAGAGGGAGGTTATATTGAGATGCAGGATGGATCGGATATTCCGGTTTCAAGGAGCAGGAAAGATCTATTTCTGGTACACATGTCAAGGTATAAAGGATGAAATATACAGGATAGTATCAGGATAATAAAATTAGCAAATAAAAAAGGGACTTATAAGAAGCCCCTTTTTTAATAAACTAAAACTAAACCGTACTGAAGAGCTTAAGGAATGCTCCTCATTTCATAGCCAGAACCTCTTCCGTATTCCTGAGCAGGAATGGGAAATAGGCGGCAATAAGTCTTGTGTTATCAAGATCCCCGTTATCACCGCAGCAAAGCACTTTTTGATGGTAATACTCAAAATTATCGAGATCGTCGTTGTTAGTACTGTAACCTTCTTTTTCAAGATTTTTGTCAAGTCTTGCAACACCAAAATATGATCTGTTGCTAACATACTGTATTGACAGATTAGGTGTCAGTACATAGTACTTTTTGCATTTGATGGTTTTGTCAATTGCAACAATTGCCTTCATACCTGTATTCTCATAGGAGATAGTGAAGGCTTTGAGCTCTTTACCATTAATAACGACCGGATTATCGAGGGTCTCAATTTTGTAGTCTCCAAGTGCTGAATGAGTCTTTCCTTCAGCAACCATTTGCTTCTGTGAAAATGCAACAGTACAAAATGCAAGAATAAGTACTACTGCTGTAATCAATCTTTTCATGACTTTGTTAAATTAAATTAAATTAATACTCTAATACTCTTTTACTGTCCCTGTATTGATATTGTATCTTAATAATCATATCATTACGAGAACTAATTTATACAATATATATAAATAGGAGGATCCTGATTTACGAAATGTAAATCCCGGTTAACGGTTTGCAAAATAAGAGAACAGAAGGGGGAAAAAATAGTAATTAAGAGTATTAATTAATACGATTTTGAATTTTCCATCATGATGATCCGGGAACAGATCCCGAATGACTATTTACTATTTGTATTTGCCATTTCCTGGGATGATAATGCCGGGGGCCTGTTGTATTATAAGCATTACCATTAATAAAATAGATTATACCACCGATTGCTGCAATAGCACAACCTATAAGACCACTTGCAGCAATCGGAACGATCATAAGTCCTCCTAATAACATAAGTACATTTCCACTGAATAATGACAGGGATTCAATGAATATGGGATACATAAATATTGTACCGGCAATACCTGCACCGGAAATGATCGGTCCCGTTACTCTTGAAAAAGTTGTCCTGACAGTTATTTTCCTGATATTATTAATATTTACAATGGAAGTACCAACATTTATCATGGTATCATTTAGGATTTGCAGATTCCCTACTAATTTTTTCATGTAGGGAGAATAAGTTTTCACCTTGATTTTCATTCCTTCCCTGATCCTTCTTTGAGCTGGTTTTGGTTTAATGAGATGGTCTTCTATAATCTCGAATGCAATTACTGCAGGCAAATCTTCCAGAGAGCTTGCAGAGGGGCTCAGGTCACGTTCTTTGGTTAACAACAGATAATCCTCCTGGCCCCATAAGCTAAGAGTGATAACCTGCATACAAAATAACAATATCAATTTTTTCATTATTATCGTCTTTCGGTTAAATCATCTAAGTTATTATAAAACACTTTCTTACAAAAATACATAGCAGTTTTTTAAAAGTCAATATTTTATGCTCCGGTTTTTAATGATATTTTTGAATTAATTTTATCCTGTCAATCAGGAAAATAATAAGCTTATTACAGATAATAAAAAGTACTATATTCGGTTACTTTAAGTATATAAATTACTATTACGATATGGAAAACAATAACAAACTTTCTATTATTTCTTTAATCGTGGCAGGATTAGTATTGGTCCTGACTTATGGTTGTAAGAAAGAAGAAGAACCTGTTATTACGGGTATTTCAGCAGGATATAAACACTCTATAGTTGTAAGATCCGATGGTACATTATGGGCCTGGGGATATAATAATACGAGTCAGCTTGGAGATGGTACAACAACAGACCGGAATTCCCCTGTACAGATAGGTACTGATTATCTGAATATTTCTGCAGGTGGCAGTCATTCGCTTGCTATAAAATCGGACGGGTCACTCTGGGCATGGGGTGCTAATACTGATGGTCAGGTGGGAAACGGAACACTCGAAAACTGCACTGCACCGGTACAAATAGGAACAGATTTTAAAAAGATAAGTGCAGGTACTGCATATTCCCTTGCACTCTTATCTGATAATACACTTTATGTATGGGGTGATAATAATTACTATCAACTGGGAGATGATACCCGTACTGATAAAAACACACCAGTATCTTCAGGATATGAGTTTGCAGGGATCTCCGCCGGTAACATAATATCACTTGCCCTGAAAGATGATGGTTCATTATGGACCTGGGGATGGGATGGTCAGGGAGAACTTGGTGATGGGATAGATGAGAACAATACCACTCCGGTTGAGATAGGCTCGGATTATATAGCAATAGCTTCAGGATATTACCACTGCCTGGGTTTAAAAGCGGATGGATCATTATGGGCGTGGGGTTATAATGACTATGGTCAGTTAGGAGATGGTACGTATACTACAAGAACCGAACCGGTACAGGTAGGTACAGGTTTTATGGCCATTGCTGCAGGCTGGGCACACTCACTGGGCCTGAGATCAGATTATACTCTGTGGGCATGGGGATATAATACCAGCGGTCAGTTGGGTGACGGTACCAGGATTAATCAGACATTACCGGTAATGATAGGCTATAATTATAATATCATATCTGCTGGCGGGCTGCATTCAATGGCTGTAAAAACAGATGGTACATTGTGGGTCTGGGGTGACAACAACAATGGTCAGCTTGGCAATGGAACAACTACAAATGAATCTGTACCTGTACAAATAACCCTTCCTTAACTGAATTAAAGCTGCCATGAATGATCCTGACAGGGAAATGATTGAACGAATAATCAAATCGAGAAAAGAAGCTCATAAATTCTATTCCGATCACTCTGAAGTATACCGGTCCTTCCTTGAGATGGAGAAAAATACGTATAAGGATGGTAAACTGAGTAAATTACAGAAAGAACTGATAGCAATCGGTATTTCAGTGGTCATCAATTGCGAATCATGCATGGAGTGGCACATAAAGCAAGCTCTTGATGGAGGTGCAACAAAGGAAGAGATACTCGAAGCAATTGATGTTGGTATTGAAATGGGAGGGGGACCGGCAACTGTTTCAGCCAGGTTTGCAATGAGTGTACTGGAATATTATGAGTAGCGGCGTAACGGCGCAGAGACGCAACGGCTCAAAGGCTAAACAAGTTCCCATCTCGGGAGAGCCTCCCGTTTCACGGGACAAGTTATCCCGACCGTCCGCATGCCGCCGAAGCTTTCTTTAGCCGCCGAAACGTAGTGAAGGTGGCAGCGGAGGTGCAAGGTCGGGAGGTTAGGAGTGGGTTATTTGAAGGAGTGGTTCGGATTTCTAAATCACTTACAATTTTTATAATAGTGCCGTTAATGTCCCTATGCAAAAACTGTGACGAACCTATTGATTAATTGACTGTGTTAAGTAGTGAAGCATTTCACATTTTCATTCTCAATATCATTCGTAACCCCTTAGGTTATTAAATATAAACCAGAAAAAAATTGGAGTATTCAGTTTGAATAAGCTATTTTACTCTTATATGTTTTTCTATACTGTACTCTTCCGGCAGAATCCATTTTTTATCAGCAGGATATTCTTGTGTAAGAGTATCATTGCTGACCTCTTCAATTATCCGTTATTTGATTACCCAGTCTGTATACACTCTGGTGAAGTCTACAATATGTTTATTCATCTCTTCCAGAATTGCTGTCATTTTAGCTTCAGCAGCATCATATTCAGGAGATACTTCATCGGGAGCCGGATAATATTTATCTCTTACTTCAACAGATTCAAAAACAATCATAATAGCCAGCTTGTTTTTGTTTTCTCCCCTGTCACCGGTTAAAATAAACATCTTGCTTCCCGGAAAATTTTCATCAGAGGCAGGTACATACTTATTCATCATGAAATCAAGGAATTGATTCATGGTTACATCAGGATTGAGTGTTAATGTATAAGTGTGAATACCCATTACAGTACCTTTTTGCAAGGTTTGAGCAGTACTCCGGGTTATTGAAATACCCAGTAGGAAGATTAATACTAAAAGAATTTTTACTTTCATAACTTAACGATTTAGTTAAACAAAAAGAATATTTAAACATCAATAAGAGTCTTTCCCCGTTGATTTTACTGATCAGGTTCCAAAACAAAGTTACGTCAACAAAAAGCCAAAGTCAAATTTTTTTTTTACAAGGTGTTAATAATCAAAAAGAAATGAGATTATTTCATATGCTGCTGTATCACAATACCTCACACCCTTCCCTGGAAGGGATCCACGCTAAAAGCTCAAGATTTCTGTGCTCTGAGCCCTGCCTGTCCACCAGAGCTCGAAGAGCGAAGGTGGGAGCCCTGAGCTCTGAGCTCTCAGCCCTCAATCAGTCGTAGCCCTAAATTTCTTCCGATCCTCCTTACATATTGCTTTCAAGAGCCTTCGTCCTGACATTATCCCTGTTGGAAGTCCTCCTCCCGGCTCTACCCACTGGCCACACATATAGAAATTTTTAAGTCCCGGTAGTGTCTGCGACATAGGTTTCATCATTACACTGGCATTTTGGGGTGTAATGAGCCATCCCTCGAAGCTTCCCTGCCATTTTCCGGTATAACGTTTAAAAGTAACAGGTGTGGCTATATCTATAGCTTCTACCTGTTCTGATATTCCGGGGAATCTGTCATTAAGGACCTTAATAATAGTATTTCCAATCTCCTCTTTTTTCGATTTATATGCTGATTTATCGGCAGCTATCTTTTCCCAGTAATCATATCTTGAATCAAGCATAATGATTATGCTTGTTTTTCCATCAGGAGCCAGTGATGGATCATGGTTATAGATATGTATCCAGAGCCGGTCCCTTTTCTTTTCTCCTATTTCAACCGGTTCCTTAAGGGGATAACTGAAGCCCGAAACTGATTTTGGTTCGTCATCAAAAGTGCGGTTTACACCAAGGCTCACAAAAATAAGTGGCTGGAAAATAGGCCATTTATTATATGGTTCACGTGTTTTCTCATCTGCATATTTGCCATCAAGCAACTCGAATATAGTACTGTATCCGTCAGCAGCTGAAATGACCCTTTGTGCCCAGTGTTCGGTACCATCAGTGAGTCTGATACCTAATGCCCGATCATTCTCAACGATTATTTTTTCAACTCTGTTATTATAATTAATTGTTCCTCCGAGTTTCAGATATCGTCCGGCAAGTGTTTCCGACATAGGAGTTGAACCACCGAGCGGATAGCCTGCATTCTTTTTATGTAAGTATGCGAATGTAAAAAACATGAAAAATACTGAGAACTCCGGTATCCATAGCTCCTTTATTGCATCGCGAAGAAGCGGATCACTGAAGCGATCAGAAAATTCTGAAGCTGTTGTATTCATCCATTGCCGGAACTTCTTGCCATGTCTCATAAAGGTTAATCCCACACCTAATTTTTTGACCTGCCTTTTTAAAAAAGGTGTTTTATCTGATGGTGCATCAAATACCAGACATGCTCTTATACCGGAAATGAGTTCTTTAATAGGTTCTTCATCATCAGGTGAGAATTCAAGAAGATGTCTCTCAAGCCTGTCGATATCGGTATAGAAGATAATAGTCCTTCCATCAGAACCTTCGTAACGCATATACTCATCCATGTTTATGAATTTATGGACCTGTGCTATGCCTGTTTCCTGCCAGTACCTGTTAAATCCGCTATCAGGATTTGATCCGACAAGCCAGTGAATACATCCGTCGAAAGTGTAACTTTTCCGATTCCAGGAAGTACATAAGCCACCGGGTTTATCATGCATCTCGAATATCTGCGACTGATACTCGTTCATCTGTGAATAGATACCGGATGCCAGACCAGCAAAGCCGGATCCGATAATGATAATTGAATTGTCTTTTGTTATATTTTCCATGAGAAAAATTTATTTCATTTCTGCACAAAAATATAACCTCTTGTAAAATTAATAACAGGAAATCGGTTAATAAACGATTACAACAGGTAAAAGGCAACCCATATTCGCTAAAACTATGATGGGCAAAGCCAGCAACCAGCAATCAGCAACCAGCAACCTGCCAATTATCCATTGCCAACTGCCAACTGCCAACTAACACATCAATTACCTTCTCCTCGTTGACTTATTATCGTCGCTTTTCTTTTTCTTACTTGAACTTTTACTTGAGGAGCTTCTTGCTTTTTTACTGCTGCTGCTTTTAGTCCTTGACGTGTTTTTACTTGCTCTTGTTGCGGAAGACCTGCTTTTCGATGATGATTGAACCTTTGTAGCCGGCTTTGATCTGGAAGTGCTTTGCCTTGAAACGGTCGGAGTTGACCTCCGGGAGCTTTCTGCTTTTTTTGCCGTTGACGGTTTTGATACACTCCTGGTTGTC
>CAZTXH010000085.1:0-7969 GCA_964617415.1 uncultured Rikenellaceae bacterium
GATTACAACTTCCTGCAAACATATGGCATGAAACTTCAATCCGGAAGGTTCTTTAATACAGAGTTTCCTTCTGATAAAGAAGCCTGTCTCCTAAATGAAGCTGCCATAAAAAAGTATAATATAGATCCGGAAAAAATGAGAATAATGGGGTATAGTGATTCTGGCATATGGGATTATTACCCGATTATCGGAGTTGTTAAGGATTTTATTTTCGAATCGCAGAAAAATCAGATAGCACCTTTTATATTCAGGTTGAAACCTGAGAATCAAAGATACGGATATATTACAGTGAAAATCTCACCTCAGAATTACAGGGAGACAATAGGAAAAATTGAAGATGCATGGACGGAATTTACCATAGATGAGCCAATACATTATACGTTTGTTGATGATATAATGAAACAATTATACATTAAAGAGCGTCAGAATTCCCTTATTGCAGTTATTTCTTCCGTTCTTGCAATGTTCATCGCGTCTCTTGGTTTATTCGGTCTTACATCCTATACTGTGGAACGCCGCACCAAGGAGATCGGGATCAGGAAAGCCATGGGTTCGTCGGTTATGAGTATCTGTTACCGGATATCCAGGGAAACGATAATTCTTGTTGCAATCTCAGCACTCGTTTCATTTCCTGTGATTTATTATATTTCCGGGAAATGGCTGGAAAACTTTCATTACAGGATAAGTCCGGGCATCTTACCCTTTCTGGACGGGTTGGTCATAGCCCTGCTGACAGCACTACTGACTATCAGCTACCGCACACTAAAGGCAGCAAGGGCAAATCCTGCACAGTCACTTCGCTATGAATAGCTGAATGGGGCTGCATGGGATTGCAGGTGATTCATTCCTGTTAATATTTTGCTGTCAGCCTGATAGTAACAAAGCCGGAGCAATAATCTTTCTCAAATATTCCGGATTCTCCTGTTAATAGTATATTTTTATACTAAGATTGAATAGTAAACAAATTATAAAAATAATTACTTAAAGACACGCTGATATGAAAACCAAACCATCACGCAGACAATTTATCAAGCAGCTGGGCGGAACGTCACTTCTACTTGCTACAGGGACTATCCCGTTGCTGGGATCAGATGAAATAAGAAAACCTCATACCCGCTATAAAAGTGGCATTGGTCCGAACGACAAAATCCGGATTGCCACCATTGGTATGGGTATCATGGGAAATATAGATACTGATTCAGCACTGAAGATTCCTGATGCTGAACTTGCAGCCGTTTGTGATCTGTACGACGGAAGACTTACAAGGGCAAAGGAGAAGTATGGTAATAATATTTACACGACACGTGATTATCGTGAGATACTGAACAGGAACGATATAGATGCAGTGATAATCGCAACAGCCGATTTGTGGCATGCCAGGATTGCAATTGAAGCGATGAAAAGCGGAAAGGCTGTATATTGTGAAAAGCCGGTGGTTCAGAAGATCAGTGAAGGGCTTCCGGTAATTGCTGCCCAGAAAGAAACCGGGAAACCAATGCAGGTGGGAAGTCAACGGGTAAGCAGCATTGTCTACCATAAGGCAAAAGAATTGTATAAAACCGGTGCCATAGGTAAGCTTAACTGTATTGAAGCTAATTTTGATAGACAGGATGCACTTGGAGCCTGGGAATATACCATGCCGACGGACGGATCTCCTGAAACTGTTGACTGGGACCGTTATATTGAAGGGATGAATAAAATACCATGGGATCCGAAGAAATTCTTCTGGTGGAGAAATTACAAAGATTTTGGTACCGGTGTTGCAGGAGACCTTTTTGTTCATCTGCTTTCGGGCATTCATTTATTGACCGATTCAATAGGACCCAAAACAATTTATGCAACAGGGCAACTATGCTACTGGAAGGATGGACGTGATGTTCCCGATATCATGACTGCCATTATGCATTATCCTGAAACAAAGGAACACCCGGAATTCCAGGTTATGTTACGTGTAAACTTCGTTAGCGGACAGGGTGAAAAAGGCGTAACAAGATTTTTCGGAAGTGAAGGTGTTATGGAAATGCTCGGTAACGGATTCCGGATTACCCACAGTATTATGTCTTTAGCCCCCGGAATAGGTGGTTGGGATGCATTTGA
Organism: uncultured Rikenellaceae bacterium; assembly: GCA_964617415.1. GTDB lineage: Bacteria > Bacteroidota > Bacteroidia > Bacteroidales > VadinHA17 > LD21. The sequence goes on from CAZTXH010000085.1 coordinate 2,098, forward strand.
TACATACCCCAAAGCAATGCAGGAAGAACTCTTAAAAGAATACAACAGGAAATATACGGCAGAAGAACAGAAGAGACCTGTAAAACCACCTGTAAATTATACCGCACCGGAAGGTTATGATGAACACCTTGAACATTTCAGGAATTTCTTCGATGGAGTACGCGATAATGTGCCATTGGTGGAGGGTCCGGAATTTGCTTTAAAGGCTGCAGCTCCAACCCTTGCCTGTAATGATAGCTATTTCCAGAAAAGAATAATTAACTGGGATCCTGTGAATATGAAGGTAGTGTAACAAAAGTGCCAAATTGAATTTAGTCTTAAAACTTAAAACCATGAAAAAATATTTTGCTCTGGTTATTTGCATTTTAATTGTTAATAGCATACTTGCCCAAAACCTCTATACACTGCCGGAGAACTTCAAAAGTAGCTCCATAAGTTCCTTTGAGAACCTCAATGGTTTAAAAGGTGCAGGTGGAAAAACCAATAAATCAGCCAAAGGCAATGCATTTGAGGATCTGAAAAGCGGGGAATCAAAAACCCTTCTGGATATTGAAGGCTCCGGTATTATCCAGAGGATGTGGTTCACTGTACGGGATCGCTCCCCGGAAATGATGAGGGCTATGCGTTTGCGAATTTACTGGGATGGAGAAACAAAACCGGCTGTGGATGTGCCTTTCGGAGATTTCTTCGGTTATGGACTCTCTCAAGTTGTTAAATTCGAAACAGCATTCTTTTCTAATCCTGAAGGCAGGTCATTTAATTGTATAATACCAATGCCATTCAGTAAAGGAGCCAGGGTAGTGCTTACCAATGAAAGTCAAAGAAATATCGGTGAGGTTTTTTATGATATCGATTTTATCAAACTGGAAAAACCTGAGGATGATGCCCTCTATTTTCATGCATACTGGACTCGCCAGAAAACCTCGGAATTAAGTCAGGATTTTGAATTCTTGCCGAAAATTGAAAGCAAAGGTAGATTCCTGGGGGTAAACATCGGTGTAAATGCAGATCCAGTATATGGTAATACCTGGTGGGGAGAAGGTGAGGTAAAAATGTATATTGACAATGATAATGAGCTCCCCACCATTAACGGAACTGGGACAGAAGACTATATAGGTACAGCCTGGGGTATGGGGCAGTTTACAAACTTATACCAGGGTTGCACTGTTGCTAATGACAGTACCAGACAATATGCATTTTACAGGTTTCATGTTCCTGATATAATAGGTTTCAACCAGAATTTCAGGGCTGCCATACAACAGATCGGAGGTGGAATGCGTGACCTTGTACGGCAGCTTATAAAAAACGGTGCAAAGCTGGAACCTGTTTCGGTATCAGGAATAAGTGGTTTTAGACGGCTTCTTGATGACCCGAAAAATATCTTTGATGAGGATTTTCCGGCCGGCTGGGTAAACTTTTACCGTATCGATGATTATTCGGCCACTTCATACTTCTATTTAAATGCTCCCGTTACCATATTAAATGAATTACCTGATGTATCGGAAAGAATTGACTAACAACCAGGAAAACCCGGCCGGAACTGTCAGACAGGTTCCTTTAAGGCTTTGGCCGGGAGTAATTCTTTTAATCATACAATGGTTTTTGAGGTTTTTTCTGCCGGTGATAGCACCAAGGACTACAGCTTTTGGAATACTCAGTAGTTTGCTTTTCGGGATAGCTATTCTTGTATGGTGGACATTCTTCAGCCGTGCCCCAAAATTCGAAAGGTGGGGAGCCATAGCTCTTATTGTTCCTGCACTAACATGTACTTTCTTTCTTCTCGATAAATCGATTGCAACAGCTAATATGGGATTGATGTTTATTTTTTTCTCAATTCCGGGAGTATGTCTTGCATTAGTAATGTGGGCTCTTCTTGCCAGGAATTTATCAACTGTTACCCGCAGGATTACATTGACATTCACAATAATTATCGCCTCAGGTTTCTGGATCTTTCTAAGGACTGATGGAATGACAGGTGATGTACGACATAAGCTTAACTGGCGTTGGGCAAAAACACCTGAAGATAAGCTCCTGACTTTAAAAGAAAATGATTTTGAATCAATACCGACAGATACTATGTTATCGACCATTGAAGCTGAATGGCCCGGTTTTCGGGGTAAGGAACGAGACGGCATAGTTCATGATTTAAATATAGTGGCCGACTGGTCAGCATCCCCTCCTGTTGAGATGTGGCGAAGGCCCATCGGACCTGGTTGTTCTTCTTTCGCAGTGCAAGGGAATCTCCTATATACTCAGGAACAGCTTGGTGAGTATGAAATGGTGTCATGTTATAACCTCACTAACGGCAGACCTGTATGGAAACACAAGGACAAAGCCCGTTTCTATGACTCGCATGCAGGCCCTGGCCCTCGTTCAACCCCTGCCCTCGCAAATGGCAGGGTATATACACTTGGTGCAACAGGAATTCTTAATGCATTCAATGCCGGAAGCGGCAAACTGTTATGGACACGGAACGCTACGAAAGATGCTACAGTAAAAGTTCCGGAATGGGGAATATGCGGATCACCGCTTGTTTCCGGTAATTTAGTAATTGTATCTCTGACAGGCAAACTAGCTGCCTATGATTCCTCAACAGGAGAACTTGTATGGATTGGCAATGATGGTGGCTCAGGATACAGTTCACCTCATTTGCTTACTATTTGTAATGTACCACAGGTCCTGTTAATGAGCGAAGCAGGAGCTGTAAGCCTCGACCTGGCTACAGGTGAAACACTCTGGGATTATCCATGGCCTCTTCCGGACAGGATACTTCAACCTGCATGGATTGGTAACAACGAATTACTTATCAATGAGGAATATAAGAATGTTAAAAGAATCAGGATTATAAAGGACACAACCGGATGGAATATCAGCGATTTGTGGACATCATCGGATATCAAAATGCTCTATAATGATTTTGTTATTCATAAAGGATACGCATACGGATTTGACGGACCGTCAATGGCCTGCATTGATATGAATAACGGTAAAAGGAAATGGCGCGGTGCCCGGTACCGGGGCTTTCAGATCCTGCTGGAAGATCAGGACATGATTCTGGTTCTCTCTGAAAAGGGTGAACTTGCCCTTGTTCAGGCAGATCCGCATAAATTTACCGAAATATCCAAAATACAGGTTCTTAAAGGAAAAACATGGAATCACCCTGCTCTGGCAGGTAACATTCTGATTGTACGTAATGCAGAGGAGATGGCTGCCTTCATGCTGCCGGTTGAATGAATTAATATAATATCTTTGAATATACTATAACTAAACCTTTTTGAAGTGTCACTAAATTCATCAAAGTTATGCTTTACTGCATTTCTCCTGATCTTTATCCTTTTGGGATGTGAAGACCTTGATGTGCCGAACCTGAATGATCCGGATTTCGAAACAGTCTATTCCACTCCGGATTATATAAAAGAAACAACAGGTAGTCTGATAAACAACTGGTTCATGACCACACATGAATATACAGGCTGGGCATTACCACTGCTTGGTGCTGCCGATGCAGGTACATCATCATGGACTTATATGCGTCCTTACAGTAATGAACCGAGGTTGATCTTTGATAATAGTCCAGTATCATACACTCAAGAAAAGAGGAGTAGTGACTATTATTGTTCCCTTTATGAGAATTTTATCAGATCAAATAATGTTATAAACCTGCTGAATACGGAAGAAGGTCCGGATATCGATGATACAGAAAGGGCATTGATCAGTGCAGTAGCCTGGTTTGCTCACGGAATAAGTCTGGGTTATATTGGCTTGGTATACGACAAGGCTTTCATTGTTACAAATGAGACAGATAATATAATAGAAATCGAATCCTCCTCATATAAAGATATAATAGCAACAGCAATCCTAAGCCTTGACCGGGCAATAGAAATTCGCAATAGCAATTCTTTTACCATCCCCTCCGAATGACTACCGGGTGAAACGTGGAACAATGAAGAATTCGGGCAACTGGCAAGCTCTTTTGCTGCACGTCTGCTGGTTTATAGCTCTCAAAATAAGATAGACGATAACGAAACTGACTGGTCAAACGTCTATAGCTATGCAGCAAACGGGATAAAAAAAGATTTTGCTCCCCTGGCAGAAGATGATAACAAATGGCATTCATATTATCATACTTATGCAATATATCCCGGGTTTACACAGACTGACATGTATGTGGTAAACATTATGAATCCTGCAATGCCGGCTAGATGGGTCGATGCCGATACATGGGACATTCTCTCCGAACCTGTTTCGTCACATAAATATTGTGTTGATGACAGAATATTTACTGATTTTCAGTATTTGTCATCATGTGATTTCCGGCCTTCACGCGGCTATTATTATTTCTCGTGCTACAGGTATTACAGACTGGATCAGTATTTGACAACGCATATCGAACCGATGCCTGAATTCCGCAAGGCAGAGAATAACTACCTGCTTGCAGAGGCTGCCGTACATACCGGGAGACTACAGGAAGCAACAGACATAATAAATGCATCACCTTGTGTAACAAGAGGTGGCTTACCTCAGGTACCAGCTGACCAGGATAGTATCTTTGATGCCATTCACCATGAGAGGATGGTGGAGATGATGTGCTCAGGAATGGGGATCCAGTTTTTCCAGATGAGAAAAGAGGATAAACTCCATCCGGGTTCTCATCTTCATTATCCTATACCCGGGTCACAACTTGAAATAATGGGAATGAAATATTACACTTTCGGCGGGACAGAAGGAGAATCCGGGGGCGTTGAAGGAATACCGGGAATCGATTATTCAACCGGCGGCTGGTTAAAACTGTAGCGGAGATTAATTATTCCATTGAGAGAATTCCGTAAGGAGTTAGTAAAATTGAAGTTAAAAAATATTAACAAACACTTTTGTTCTTTTTTCATTTAAGAATCATTAATATATTTATGCCCACAAATAATCTTCTCAAAATAAAATGGAAAATAATTATTCAAAATCTCAACTAACATTTTTAGTTATACTTCGTCTTTTTATAGGCTGGCATTTCCTTTATGAGGGAATGATTAAGGTACTTAATCCAGACTGGTCGGCTAAAGCTTACCTGATGGATTCACAAGGTATATTCAGCCAGATGTTTATTAATATGTCCTCAAACGCAGGACTTATGAAATATATCGATTTTCTTAATGAGTGGGCCCTGGTACTCATAGGTCTCGGTTTGTTCATTGGTTGCTTTGCACGATTGTCAAGTATCGGCGGAATGCTATTATTATTTTTCTATACATTATCGCACCCTGCTTTCATCGGAGCTGATTATATGATGCCACTGGAAGGTTCATATTTTCTTATCGATAAAAATCTTGTTGAACTTGCGGCGCTGGCTGTTCTATTCATTTTCCCTACGGCCAGGATCTTTGGAATCGATAATCTCCTCTACAAAGTATTACCTGTCTCTTTTCGAAAATTCATAATATAAGACCATGGAAAAAGAAAAAAATAATAATACTCCCAAAAAAATAGCCCGACGTGATGTAATTAAAGGTCTGGCCACAGTCCCTTTGCTTGGAGCATTAGCATATGGGCTCATAAAAACACGAAAAAGAACACTCTTAAATCGTGATATTTCTGATGTTTTTAATATCAGTAGTTCTGATGCAGTATTCCTGCAACCAAAACCTGATGGTAAACAGATACGTATCGGGCTGATTGGTTTCGGCATACGCGGCAACCAGCTAATGAGAGCTCTCGGATTTGCCGAACCTTCATATATTGATAACCTTATTGAAGCAAAAAAGAACAATCCTGACGACACACGTCTCGATCTGTTCCGCGAGCAGGATGATCTGAATATCGTTATAAACGGTGTTTGTGATATTTTTGATGTGTATGGTGAGGCAGCACAGCGTGCAGG
>CAZTXH010000086.1:0-7925 GCA_964617415.1 uncultured Rikenellaceae bacterium
TATCTGATTGGATACACACGTCTCCATTGCCTGATTAATAAACGTAACAGGATCCTCGGTAATAATCATTAATCCCCTTTTTTCGATATATCCAGCAAACTCATTTGCTGTAAAGTGCTGATCAGCAAATGAATACAGATTGCCGGAAGGCATGTGCTTCTTATTATATTGTGCCAGTCCCCTGATTATGAGTGTATCAGTATTGTTTATAAACCATTTATATGTCTGTTGGTTTGTTTTATATTCATATTCTTCTTTAAGTTTATTGACAAGGGATTTCTTGCTTAATGAATTAAGGTGCGACTGATTCATCTTGCTTTCAAGATATGATCTTGTCTGTTCAAATGAGCCATGTGGTTTTTTGTCAAGTAGTTTTATTATATGCCAGCCGTAGGGAGTACGTACCGGTTTTGTATATTGACCTGTATCAGGTATAGAGAAAGCTGCTTCAGTAAATTCAGTGATTATCTCGCCAGCTCCAAACCAGTTCATTTTTCCTCCATTAGTAGCTGATTCCCTATGATCGGAGTACTTATGTGCCAGTTCACTGAAAGGGGTTCCATCCTCAAGTACCTTATAAATCATTTTTATGGATTCCTCGGCTTTTTTAGCTTCATTTTCTTCAATCCCCGGAGGAGCAGCCTTCATTATATGGGCAACAAGGATTTTTCCTCTTGCGTCTATTTTGTCGGTTACCTGTATTATATGGTAACCAAAAGGTGTACGAACCGGATCTGAGATTTCACCTGTTCTTAGGTTATATACAGCATCTTCAAAAGGTGTTATCATCTGGAAGACAGTAAAATAACCAAGATTTCCACCATTTATTTTTACTGAAGGATCGTCTGAAGTGGCTCGTGCAACGCTTTCAAAAGACTCCCCGGAGTTGATCCTTTCCTTAATTTCAGCGGCTTTTTTCCATGCACTGAGAGTGTCTTGAGGATTTGCCGTTGAGGGACAATTAATCAATATATGCCGTGCCTTAATTTCAGTTAGAGAACGTTTATATGTTTCTTTCAATAATTTTTTCTTTACACTACTGTCGGTAAGATAATTTTGTGCTAGTTGGTTTCTATAGCCGTTAAATTCATTACCGAATGCTTTTGTCGTATCGAGTCCTTCACTGATTGCATCGGCTACTTTAAGTTTAAAAACAATATATTGCTGCAGGTAATTGTCAATATTTGAAGGTATCCCTGCTACACTACTCTTATTGTACATTCTTATAAATTCGCCGGCAGTGACAGGTTCGCCGGCTATAGTCATAAGTATTTTATCTGTAAGATCCTGTGTCAGACAGATAACAGGCAATATAAATATCAACAGTGATAATACTGCTTTCATCAAGCGGGCTTGATACCGGTTGTTATTCAATACTCTTTCTGCTGTAATTGGGAGATTCCCTGGTTATTGATACATCGTGGGGATGACTTTCAATGATCCCGGAGCTTGTTATCCTGACAAATTTTGCGTTTTTCTTCAGAAGGCTTATGTCTTTTGCCCCAACATATCCCATACCTGCTCTCAAACCTCCGGTCATCTGGTAAATCACTTCAGCTAATGTGCCTTTATAGGGTACTCTGGCAGCAATACCTTCCGGCACAAGCTTCTGGATATCATCTTCAATATCCTGGAAATACCTGTCTTTTGAACCTTGCTGCATGGCTTCAATTGATCCCATTCCCCTGTATGACTTAAACTTACGGCCACTAAAAATTATTGTTTCACCTGGAGACTCTTCAACTCCTGCAAAGAGTGAACCTGCCATAATTGAATCAGCTCCTGCTGCCAGGGCTTTAATGATATCGCCTGAATATCTGATCCCGCCATCTGCTATTATCGGTATTCCTGATCCTTCAACTGCCTTGTAAACATTATATATTGCTGAGAGTTGGGGAATGCCAACTCCGGCAATTACTCTTGTTGTGCATATTGAACCCGGGCCTATTCCTACTTTGAGGGCATCAGCACCTTCACTGACAATTTTCTTTGCGGCTTCAGCAGTACCAATATTTCCTACTACTACTTGTATGTCAGGATGATTTTTTTTGATTTCTTTCAATATCCTGATTACATTTTTTGTATGTGCATGAGCAGTATCGATAACGATGGCATCAATACTGGATCCGATAAGAGCAGTAACTCTTTCAGATGTATCAACAGCAATGCCTACTGCAGCAGCTACCCTGAGACGTCCCTTTTCATCCTTGCATGAAAGCGGGCGGTCTTTTGTCTTTGTTATATCCTTGTATGTAATAAGTCCGATTAATTTTCCATCTTTATCAATTATAGGAAGTTTTTCTATCTTATGTTTCCTGAGGATCCTGGCCGCCTCATCGAGGTTAGTTTCATGGTTGGTTGTAACCAGTTTTTTTGTCATCACCTCGGTTATTTTACGTTTACGATTGCTCTCAAACCTTAGATCTCTGTTGGTCACAATACCCCTGAGTATCCTGTCCTTATCAATTACAGGTATCCCACCTATACCGTATTCATGCATAAGGCTTATTGCTTCGGCAACAGTAGCATCAAGTCCTATTGTAATCGGATCAAATATCATAACATTCTCGGCCCTCTTAACACGCCTGACTTGGGCGGCCTGTCTTTCAATATTCATATTCTTATGGATGACTCCGATACCACCTTCTCGTGCAATGGCAATGGCCAGATCATCTTCTGTAACAGTATCCATTGCTGCTGAGACAATTGGTGTGTTTAGCGTGATATTTCTGGTAAACATTGTGCTCAGATCTACTTCACGGGGAAGAACCTCTGAATATGAGGGAATAAGCAATACATCATCAAATGTTAAGCCCTCATATAATATTTTATCTTTGGTGAGTGATGACATTGGACAGGAGTTTAAGTTTTGCTGCGCAAATTACGAAAAATTAACAACTCATAAAATATTCATCCTGCCGCTTGCTATAAAAAATTGAATTTCAATTGTATTTTTGTACAAGTCATTTGTTATGGAATAATGAATATAGAACCCTACAGACAAGTACTGACAAAATACTGGGGATACACCTCTTTCCGTCCGCTACAGGAGGAAGTAATAAAATCAATTGCAGAAGGAAGGGATACTCTCGGTTTAATGCCTACGGGAGGTGGCAAATCAATTACATTTCAGGTGCCGGCACTGGTAAAGGATGGAATCTGCCTTGTTATAACTCCTCTGATCGCACTTATGAAAGACCAGGTTAACCGACTTAATTCACTTGAAATTAGATCTTTGGCCATTCATTCAGGAATGTCTCCCGAGGAAATAGATATTGCTCTCGAAAATAGTCTATATGGCGATTATAAGTTCCTCTATATTTCTCCCGAGAGGATATCAACAAGGATCTTCCAGACAAGGTTACCACGTCTGAACCTTAATCTTGTGGCTGTAGATGAAGCACATTGCATTTCACAGTGGGGCTATGATTTCAGACCTTCATACATGAAAATAGCTTCTATAAGGGAAATGATCTCGGAAAAAGTTCCCTTTCTTGCTCTCACAACCACTGCCACTCCTCTTGTCATTGATGATATAATAGAGAAGCTTGAGTTCAGGGAAAAAAATATACTGAAAACAAGTTTCAGAAGAAAGAATATCTCTTACTTGGTGAGAAAGGTTGAGGACAAAGGAGATTATCTTGTCAAGACTCTTCATAAAATCAAAGGCAGTGGTATTGTATATGTACGAAGCAGAAAAAGAAGTAAGGAGATAGCGGAACTTCTTGTTTCAAATGGAATTAGCGCCGATTTTTATCATGCTGGTCTTAACGTTGAACTCAGAGATAAGAAACAAAATGCGTGGACGACGGGTGAAACACGTATCATAGTGGCCACCAACGCATTCGGAATGGGTATAGATAAAGCTGAAGTAAGATTTGTAATTCACTGGGATATTCCTGAATCAATTGAGGATTATTACCAGGAATCAGGAAGGGCGGGTAGAGATAATAAACCAGCCTACGCAGTTCTGCTCTATTCACCTTCTGACAAAAAACGTCTTGAAAATTCTGTCAGAAAAAAATTTCCTCCCATAGAAAAAATAAAGGATGTATATGAGGCTTTATGCAATTACCTGCAGGTGCCACAAGGTTCTGGAAAAGATAATGTATTTGATTTCAACCTATATGATTTTGTTTCAAAATACCGTCTTCCGGTTATTGAAACATATAATAGTCTGAATTTCTTACAGAGAGAGGGTTATATCGAATTCACCGAAGAGATAAATAATCCTTCAAGGGTACATTTTATTGTTGGACGGGATGATCTCTATAAATTCCAGGTGGCAAATGAATCATTTGACGGATTTATTAAACTGCTGTTACGGTCATATACAGGTATGTTTTCGGAATTTGTGACCATTAATGAAGAGACTCTGGCTAAAAAATCTGCATTATCAAGAGATGCAGTATACAGGTTTCTTGTAAAACTATCTACACTTAATATTATACGGTACATTCCAGGGAAAAAAACAGCATTGGTCATTTTTACCGACGAACGTCTCGAAAGAAAGGCTCTTATGATTTCACCTGACAATTACCAGCATGTGAAGGATAAGCATATAATACGTCTTAACAAAATGATCGATTATGCAGATTATAATACGAGATGCAGATCGGTAATGCTTCTGGATTATTTTGGAGAAGAATCTGACAGATGCGGTATCTGTGATGTTTGTCGGAAACGAAATGAACTCGACCTTAGCAAGTATGAATTTGACCTTATCCTTGATGAAATAAAAGAGATCCTGTCTGGACAAAAATATGATACCCAGGAACTTGTGAGCAAGATCGACCACCCTGAAGAAAAAGTAGTAAAGGTGCTCCGATGGTTGCTAGATCATAAAAAGATCATTATGGATGATAAACATATCCTCTCATGGAGAGAACATGATCTCTTTTCGCGATAAATACCTATTTTTGGACTCTGAAGAAAAATAAGATGGAGAAAAAAGCAGATCCTGTTTATTCACGCAACGTGGTTGAATTTGTAGCAGTAGCCAATGAATACTGTAAATATGCTGAACATGCCGGAGAACTGAAAGGCGATGAGATGCTAAAAATTTTACAGCGCCTGCTGCCGTTGCTGTATCTTAAAGCTTCATTGTTACCTGAACTGGAACCATTTTTCGAAGATGAGAACGAAAAGTTTGTTACAGAATCGGATTGGTTCAGGATAAATGATACACTGAAAGACAAATTTGGCACTGCAAACGATTACCTGGAATTGTATGATGAGAAATATATTGAATCAGAAACTCCGGTCCCCTCAAGTCTGGCTGAGAATATGGCCGATATTTACCAGGATTTGAAAGATTTTCTTCTTCTCTATCAGACAGGTACACAGGAGGTAATGAACGATGCTATATGGGAGTGTAGATTGAATTTTGAGAATATATGGGGACAGAAGCTGGTTAATGCCTTGAAAGCAATTCATAAATTCATGTATTCTGGAAAAGAGATAGAAAAGGCTGACGATGACAACAATATAACAGGTGAAAACATAGATACTTCAGAATGGTTTATATCAAAAAGACAGAGGGAGTTCAGGGGGGATGATGAAGAATAATTATCGTAAGGCCATTTCAGCGGAAGAGCTTGTAAATTATGAACTATCCTGGTTTAAAGGCGAAATTGTAGTTGTTGATAATCTGGAAACTTACAGCAAAGTGATACTGAGGCTTCAGAATATTAAAATTCTCGGTTTTGATACAGAAACACGTCCATCTTTCAGAAAAGGACGAAAAAATAAGGTCTCACTCATTCAACTTGCCACCTCCGACCTGGCATGTCTATTCAGAATAAACATTATAGGAATACCAAAGGAACTTGTCGATATTCTGGCCGATCCTGAAATTAAAAAAGCCGGAGTGGCAGTACATGACGATATCAGGTTTCTGAAACATATGAGCTTATTTAACCCTGACGGATTTGTTGACCTGCAAAAATTGGTAAAAGAATATGGTATACATAACTCGGGGCTCAAAAAACTGGCAGCAATAATTCTGGGATTTCGTATCTCAAAAAGACAACAGGTAACTAACTGGGAAGCTAAGGAGTTAACAGAAGCACAGCAGATATATGCTGCAACTGATGCATGGGTGTGTTATGAAATATATCAGAAACTGATAGACTACTGATATTACTTTGATCGTACGGGCGTTCTATAGAACGCCCCCACAACGCCCCCACAACATCTATGATTACTGATGTCTTATGGATATAATAAAAACATCAATCAATGCAAAGAGCTAAGATCATCCTCAAATCAGGCAAGGACCAGTCGGTACGAAGATATCACCCCTGGATCTTTTCAGGTGCCATAAAAAAAATATATGGCAATCCTGTTGAGGGAGATGTAGTGGATGTATATGACAACAAGGATGATTTTCTTGCTATAGGCCATTACCAGGCAGGTTCAATTGCTGTAAGAATATTATCTTTTTCAGAGGTTGATCCTGATATGGATTTTTTCTGGGTAAAAATAAAAAGTGCCCTGAATTACAGAGAATCACTAGGTTTTACCAATGATCCCCAAACAAATATCTTCAGGCTTGTTAATGCAGAAGGAGACAGCCTGCCCGGACTGGTTATCGATTATTATAATGGTGTGGTTGTTATGCAAATGCACTCTGTGGGTATGTGCAGAATGAGAAAAGAATTGACTGAAATAATTATACAATTGCTGGGAGAAAAGTTAACAGCAGTCTATGATAAGAGCGAAGGGACTATACCATATATGTCGGGCATTTCTGTAGCTAATGAGTTTCTTTATGGTGATTCTGATCAAGTGGCAGTAATGGAGAATGGTTTTCAGTTCACAATTGACTTTAAATCAGGTCAGAAAACCGGATTTTTTATCGACCAGAGAGAGAACAGAAAACTAATCACAGAATATTCAAAAGAGAGAAGTGTACTGAATATGTTTGGATATACCGGAGCTTTCTCTGTATATGCGATGAAAAATGCTTCGTTAGTCCATACAGTAGACAGCTCTTCTTCAGCAATTAAACTGGCTAATGAAAATATCAGATTGAATTATGGAGATGACTCAAGACATAAATCAATTGAAGCAGATGCATTTGAATTTCTTAATAATATTAACAATAAATACGACTTGATAATATTGGATCCTCCTGCTTTTGCTAAACACAATAATGTTCTTGCTAATGCTCTCCAGGGATATAAACGATTGAATATGAGGGCAATAGAACAGATTAGGCCGGAGGGGATCATATTCACTTTTTCATGTTCGCAGGCAGTAACAAGAGAGAATTTCAGGAAGTCGGTTTTTGCTGCAGCTTACAATACAGGAAGGAAGGTGAAAATACTTCACCAGATGAGTCAGTCTCCGGATCATCCGGTGAATATTTATCATTCTGAGAGTGAGTATCTGAAGGGGCTGGTGCTGTATGTGGAGTAGAACGCATATACTCACCCCCCGGCCCCCTCTCTGTTAAAATGTAGAGAGGAGGCCGGGGGGTGAGTATATGTAACTAAAAATATTATGGCAATAATAAATAACATAGAACTAATCTCCAAAAAACTTGGCCTTCAGGGATGGCAGGTCGAAAACACCATCAGGTTGCTGGATGATGGAGCTACGATCCCTTTTATAAGCAGGTACAGAAAAGAGATGACAGGAAGTCTTGATGAGGTACAACTGGTGCATATAAAAAATGAGTATAACAGGCTGAAGGAACTTGATATACGCAGGGAGAGTATTATAAAATCAATTGAGGATCAGGAAAAGATGACTCCTGAACTCAAACAGAAGATAGAAGCAGCCGAAACAATGGCTGAACTTGAGGATATTTACCTGCCATATAGGCCAAAACGCAGGACACGGGCAACAGTAGCCAGGGAAAAGGGACTTGAACCACTGGCTGAAATGATCTTTAAACAACAGGAGTCTGATCCACTGCT
>CAZTXH010000087.1:0-7779 GCA_964617415.1 uncultured Rikenellaceae bacterium
TTGTTACACTTATTGAGTGGTCAACCCATTTTTGTATTGCCCCCTGCATTCTTACTTTTGCCACCCAGTCAACATCGTTGGCTGTAGCCTTATAATATGGTGATTTGGCAATTATTTCATTAATCTCTTCATCATCCATCTCTTTTACCTCATCAGGATCATGCCCATTTACTCTTAACCAATCGACAAATTTGTGGTGAAACACATTGAATTCTTCCCATGAATCTCCAACCTCATCTTTAAAGGTTACTTTAACATCCTTGTCATTTGGATTTACCTTTCTCCTGCGTTTATAGAACACCGAAAAAACCGGTTCAATGCCCGATGTTGTCTGTGTCATAAGGCTGGTGGTACCTGTCGGTGCTATAGTCAATAGTGCAATATTCCTTCTGCCGAATTTGACCATATTTTTATACATTACAGGATCCATTTCCTTCAATCTCAGAATGAATGGGTTTTCCTTTTCGCGTTTAGCATCATATATTTCAAAGGCTCCCCTTTCTTTTGCCAGGTATGTTGACGATTTATAGGCCTCAAGTGCTAGTGTTTTATGTACCTCTCTCGAAAAGTCTATTGCCTTTTCAGTGCCGTATAATAATCCGAGTGCAGCGAGCATATCACCTTCTGCTGTAATTCCGATGCCGGTTCTCCTTCCCTCTTCTGATTTTTTCCTTATGTTCTTCCAGAGATTTCTTTCAACCAGTTTCAACTCATCCGGTTCAGGGTCGTTATCGATCTTATTTAATATTGAATCGATTTTTTCTATTTCGAGGTCAATAATATCGTCCATTATTCTCTGTGCCAAACCCACATGTTCTTTGTATAATTCAAAATCAAATTTCGCATCAGGTGTAAATGGTTTTTTTACATAACTATAGAGGTTTATTGCAAGAAGTCTGCAACTATCATAGGGACATAATGGTATTTCACCACATGGATTTGTTGACATTGTTGCATAACCAAGATCTGAATAGCAATCGGCCACACTCTCACGAATAACAGTATCCCAGAAAAGGACACCCGGTTCAGCCGATTTCCATGCGTTATGTATTATTTTATTCCAGAGCTGGTTTGCGTCAATGTCGTTTATGAATCTCGGATTTTCAGAGTCAATGGGGTATTGTTGCCGGAAAGTCTTTTTCTCCTCAACAGATTTCATAAAATCATCTGTAATCTTTACGGAGACGTTAGCACCTGTAACTTTCCCGTTTTCCAGTTTAGCATCAATAAATTTCCCCGAGTCGGGGTGTTTTATCGAAATTGAAAGCATAAGAGCTCCTCTTCTTCCATCCTGTGCCACCTCACGTGTTGAATTTGAATACCTCTCCATGAATGGGACCACTCCAGTTGAGGTCAGGGCACTGTTTAGTACAGGTGTTCCTTTGGGTCGTATATGTGAGAGATCATGTCCCACACCTCCCCTGCGTTTCATGAGCTGTACCTGTTCCTGGTCGATCTTCATTATACCTCCGTATGAATCAGATGATCCATCATTACCGACGACAAAGCAATTGGAAAGTGAGGCAATCTGATAATCATTACCTATTCCTGTCATCGGGCCTCCCTGAGGTACTATGTATTTAAAGTTCTTTAAAACTTCATAAATAAGATCTTCCGGAAGGGGATTTTTATACCTGAGCTCTATCTTGTGTATCTCTTTTGCCAGCCGGCGATGCATATCATCGGGAGTTTTTTCATAAAGGTTACCAAAGGAATCCTTCAAGGCATATTTATTTGCCCAGACTCTTGCAGCAAGTTCATCGCCATTGAAATATTCAATACTTGCTTCAACGGCCTCATCATAAGAATAAATAACTCTTTCATTCTCCTGTTTCGATGATGATATTTGTTCTTTTTCATCACCGCTTTTTTTAGCCATGGATGTTGGCTGTTCATCTTTCAGTTTTTCTGATGCAACGGCCGATTCTTGGACAAATAGTTCTCCCATAACTGCTTATTAATACTGTTACTTCCTGATAATAATAGGATTAAACGACCACTGAATTTTATTAGCGGGTAGTTGCTAAATTAGGCAAGTGCTTATCTTAATGCAAGACAAAATTTTTAAGTTTATTAACAGAATATACTATATTTATTAACTTTTTTATAAGGCGCTGTTTTTCTGGTTTTTAGTCGGATGGGCATCAAAAAATCACAAAGACAGAATTCGTGATTGCCTGAGTATCTGACATCTCTGTAAATATGTTAATAGCTTTTAAATTAAAATGAAAAATTTTATATTATCAATAGATGTTAAAAGTGAGTTTCATATTTAGTAATAACCTGTTTTTTCCTGAGGGTATAATTATTAATTTTGATAAATGTAATATTTGTATAATTCAAAGAATTTACAATCTTGAATTTCCACAGCGGAGAGATGAGGTTATCCAGGATAAGTTTATTAACAACAGTGTTGGTTGTGGCATGCCTTTTTCAACAATCATGCAGAAAAATACCAGATTCATCCGACAATAACAACGGTTCAATTTTTAACGATTGTATAGAATCAGGTGACACTCAGTCATTTGAGATCGTAACAATAAACCTGCAAGGATTTCCAAAAGCCGGAGACGAAACATTCACAGTAGTAAAAGACTTGATTTACAAAATCGATCCTGACCTGATAGCACTGCAGGAAGTAGCATCCGAAACAGAGTTTTTTAATCTGATAGATGAACTCAATAACTGGGACGGTAGATTTTATCCTGTAGATGAATCGCCATGGAACCTCGCTTATATGTATAAAACCTCCGAGGTTGAAATTGACAATACAAAAACGAGACTTATTTTGACCGGAGATTCATATGCTTTCCCAAGACCTCCTTTTGAAATATACATTACTCATAAGTTATTAAATATCAGCTCTTACGCCATAAATATTCATCTTAAATGCTGTGGAGGGACTGAAAATGAAGAGCGTCGCAGGGATGCATCTGAAAAGCTCGATAATTATATAAAAACAGAAAGACCAAATGATCCTGTAATAATACTTGGCGATTATAATGATATAATAAGCAGCGATACTCCCTCTACTAATGTTTTTTATAATCTCGTTTCATCATCTTCCGATTATTTATTTACAGATTTGTATATAGCGGAAGGCAGTTCAGTTTATTGGTCTTATCCCCAGTATCCAAGTCATATTGATCATACCCTTGTTACAAATGAACTCTTTTTGAATGTTGATACAACTATGGTATTGAGACCTGATGTGTGTTATTTAAATTATTTTGTTAATATTTCCGATCACAGACCAGTAGAACTCATACTCGAATAAGTAGCCCTTTCCAAGTCATTTTTTTCACTACCAGCATAAAAAGAGGGTGTCCTTTCGAGACACCCTCTCCTGTATATAATTATTTTAATAAATATCAATAAGGGCCTTCAATGTATGTAAATTCAGGATCCGGGCCTGATTTTGTACACTGGAATTTAATGTCATAAGTACCGCTTGAACCATCATAAGTGGCAAAAGTTACAATATAGTAAACATCTATTCCGCTAACCTGGGCAACTGCATCAGGATATTTGGATGGTAATAAAATGGTACCTATAGCATACTTAACAGCATCCTGCCATGTGCTGAATACTGTGGAATCCCACTTACCTGTCCGCAGGTCAAAGTTAGAATAATATGAACCTGCGCCCGTGTAAAATTCCTGTGTTCCATAAGCATCAATCTTATCAGCTCCGATATTATCCTCAACCCAATCAACAATAAGCTGATAATCTGCTGATTCCATGGTGAAAATTACAGTTGGATCAAATACCCAGCCAGTTGTTGAATATAGGAATTGTGATGTCAGAGGCTGAACATAATTATATGTTGATACCCATTCTCCCTGATCGAAAGAATATTTATCGGCCAGGATCATTGTTGTACCAGCATAATATTTATATACTATAACAACCTCAAAATCCTGGCCTGCCAGCGGGTATTTTGTCTGAAGCAAAGCCGGTAGATAATCTGCAGGCATTGCGGAAGAAGAGAAATTGTCATATTTGCCAGGAGCCCCCATCGCATCATAATCAGCAGCGTTCAGATAGTATATATTCTCTGCTTTCTGCCAACCTGAGCTTTCAAATTCAAAGAAAGTCTTAACTGTTGAAGGAGTTAATCCAATAACAGGAGGCTGATCTCCAGGTACCAGAAGCTCTACTCTGTCTATTTCCCAGGTAGCTGCCACACTTGGATCGGATGTTGAAACATATTTGAATGCAATATAAATAGTCTCATCAGCATAAGCTGAAAAATCAATTTTCCCAGACTCGACAAAAACCCAATCACTTCCGCTTGGAAACGTATATCCATCAAGAGTTGTCCAGGTAGCAGTTGCTATACCTCCTTCTGTACCATCCCAATCAGTTGATACCAGAACTGCCAGGTTATCCCACACATCATCTACATAATTTGCTGCCATACGAAAATTAAGGCTTGCATCTGAAATACCCGTGAGGTCTATTCCACCTGAGATCAACCAGTCTTCATTATCGACGGCACCACCTGAATATCCTGACATCTTTGCATACTCATCATCACCGTATGATGAAGCATACCAATCCTGATCGCCAAGCAGGTTAAATGCTGTAAAAGTACCCAGGCTTCCGCTAAAAGTCTCCTGCCATATTACTTCATCGGCGATACTCGCAAAATCAACCATCGGATCAACACTTGAATAATCATATGTAACAAGTATCAGATCACCGATTGATGGAGAAGCGATATAATCTGCAAGAACCTCAGGTATGTAAACCTCAGGTGCATAACCGGGTGAATAATATTGTGTGGCCTGAAGCACTCCGTCAATACTCTCATAATCAGAGTCCTCTAAATTATAAGCGTCAGTTGTTGTATAGGGAGCAAGATCTTCAGGTAGTTCATCATTCCAATTATAAGTTACTAATACACTTGATCCTAATGAAAGTGCAGGAAAGGTCTCTTCAAGAAAAGCCGGAATATAATCTGCTGCAGGAACATCATCATTAAAATATTTATTATCTGTAATGAATGCTGCATCATCAGGATCAATACTTATTGCGAGGGTTCCAATAGTAGAATAGTCATCTTCAATAAGAACATATTCTATACTACTGTTATACCCTGTATCCATTTCATCCATTTCTTCGTTTATCTCAGCAAGAGGATCACATGAAGTAAGGATAAGGATTATTGTTATCAGTGAGAATAATATCTTTTTCATTTTATCTGTTTTATAAGTTAGTATCAAAAACTCTTATTCTAGAATCTTAATTTGAGACTCGCCATCCATGATCTTCCCCATCCATAAAAAACAAGTGCATCTGTCCATGTATGTGTTACGCCATCCTCTGCATCTGAAATATATTCAATGTCAAATACATTATTGACATTGAAATTAAATGAGGCATTATAATCTCCGAGATTGAAATTATAATTCAGGTTTACATCAAAAAGGCTGTATGAGGGCAGTTGCCATGCATCAGGATTAACACCATCTGCGGGTTCAGATGTTCTTGATTCAGGATCAAAATATGAAAACAGTTTGTCGTAATAGTTATAATCAACACCAACCTTTAATCCCTGTATCAATTCATAAGTAGCATTTAATGCTCCGGTTATTTGTGCTGCATCACCAACATGAACATCTTTAATATAGATTGATTCTGTGGCAACCAGATTATTGTTACTGTCGAAGAAGTTCGCATCAATGATATTATTCATCCATATCCAGTCACCCAGAGATACCATACCATTTAAAGAAAGTTTATTCAAGGGCCGGGCGATAAAATCAAGTTCAACTCCCATATGTCGGGCATTGATACCGGTAAGGTTAGCAAATTTTTCTACTCCGATATCTGTATATGATATTGTTCGTGATTTATCTTTCCATGTGGTATAATACCCATTTAGATTAGCTGAGAGGATACTGCTTCTGAAACCATATCCAATCTCAAATGACATTACTTTTTCATTGGGAGCATCAGTATTTGCATCGTTGGTGTAGTTATAATATACTGTTCTGAAATCAGGTTGATTTTCAAAATATCCTGCATTCACAAATACATTATGATTATCAGTCAGGTTATAATTTGCACCTCCCTTGAAACTATAACCCAGAAAATGGGTCCAGGGAGCCTGTGTTCCCGAGTATTCTTCTTCCCAGTCAGTATTTGGTTCAAGAAAATACTCTATCCTGGAATAGGACTTATTTGATATTGCTGCCGAAATAAAAGCTGTAAGAGATCCGAAATCAGCTTCTGCCTGACCAAAAATACCTTCCCAAAGTACAAGGCCATCATCCCAATAGCCTACCTTATCACCAACATAGGTTACCTTGTTAGGATGATTAATATCTGAGCCGACATCAAGGTAAAAGTCACCTCCAAGCAAATCCACTACCTCTCTGTAATGGATACCTTTATAATATCTCAGATCAAGTCCTCCTGATAATGATAACCAGTCTCTTCTGTAAGTGGCATTTGATAGAAGTCCTGTCCAGAAGTGATTGTTAACAGAGGATCTTAAGATTGTTTCAGAACCGAGTGCTCCCCTTGCTTTATTTTCGCTTACAATCCTGTCTATATCGGGTTGGCCCTGCAACAGGTAATCACTTGAATAGAATTTGTTTGTTCCAAGTGATCCGGTACCTCCGCCTGTCCCTAATGAAAGATAAGCTGCAGTTGACATATTGAGGTTATCATTTATGCTCCAGAAGTGGTTCAGGATAGACATTGGCTTATGGTAGTAATTTTTTCTGATATAGAATACCTGTCCCTGTTTATAGCCCCAATCTGAATTGTATTTTATACTATTTATAGTAGGATCTTTGTATTTGGATATAAGCATTTTTGTAGATCTCTGACCATGCCACTGAGGAGCCCCAAAAACCGAAAATGCCATTCTGTGTTTGCTATTAATGATTTTCGACACATTCAGATAATATGACCATGATTCAAATTCTGTTCCGTCAACAAAACCATCGCCGGATGATTTTGCCAGCGAAATAGTCGAAGCCCAGTTATTCTCTGAAAGTCCTGATGACACTGTAAAGCCTATCTTTGAATATTTATCATTCCCGGTACCATAATAAACATTTCCACCTCTTTCAGCATCAGTTGTTTTGGTAAGAATATTTATAGTTCCACCTATAGATGGAATCGCAATTTTTGAGGCTCCAAGTCCTCTCTGTACCTGCATGGTTCTTGTTACATCAGATAATCCGGCCCAGTTTGACCAGTAAACCCATCCGTTTTCCATATCGTTAACAGGTACTCCATTAATCATTGTGGCTGAATTTCTTGAGTTAAATCCACGGATATTAATTCTTGAATCTCCGAAAGCACCTCCCTGTTTAGTGGCATAAATACCGGGGGTGGATTTTAATATCTCCGGAAATTCCTGCATGCCCAGTCTTGTTTCAATGGTCTCGGGTTTTATATTCGATATCGGAACCGGTGTCTTCCTGCCCTGGGCAATATTAGCAAACACTCTAACTTCAGCAAGTCCTACTGCATCGCTTTCCATAATTACCACACCAAGATCCTTCTCGGCCCCGTCAAGGTTTACAGGTAATTCCGATTGTAACATTCCCACAAATGAGAATACCAGATTTTTATCTCCTGTTTCTTTAGTGTTAATGACAAAGTTACCTTCGAGGTCGGAGATAGTACCTATAGTAGTACCTTTGAGATAGACATTCGCTCCAATAACAGGTTCACCGTTGGAGTCAATTATCTTCCCGTTTAAAATAGTTTCTCCCTGTCCATTTATACTTGTACCATTAATGCTTATATTCCAAA
>CAZTXH010000088.1:0-7712 GCA_964617415.1 uncultured Rikenellaceae bacterium
GATGAGAAAAGAGGACTCATATTTACCTTGTTTACTGTATTGGCTATACTGATAGCATGTCTTGGATTATTCGGTCTGGCATCATACATGGTAGAGCAGAGAACCAAGGAGGTTGGTATAAGAAAGGTATTCGGTGCTGATGAGGGAGTTATTGTCCGGCTTATTGCACGTGACTTCCTGTTGCTTGTATCAATAGCAATTGTTATTGCAATACCTGTGGCATACTATTTTATGAATAACTGGTTGCAGAATTATGTTTACAGGACTAATATCAGCATAATGATATTGGTATTATCGGCACTTATAACAATAGTGGTTACTTTTATAACAATCAGTTATAAAGCATATCAGGCAGCAGTGATAAATCCGGCCAATTCGATAAGGACTGAATAGTAAACACTTAAAATTAAAATCAGATTTTATGAACAGTGGTCTTTCAGATCATGATTCCCATGATGCAGATATCATCTATCTGGCTAAAAGTATCAGACGTTTTTGGATCAATATATGATTGCCATTCATTGATTCTATTTTCAATCATTTTCTTCTGATCTTTAATTTCCGGGGTAATTGTTTCCAATAGAGAGGTAGTGAGTGACTTCATCATAAACTTCTTACCCTTTGGTCCTCCAAATTGGTCGCAGATACCATCAGTGAAAAGATAGAGCCTGTCGTTCTTATGAATTTTAATATTATGCCGTGTGAATGGTTTCATATCATCAAAAAATGATATTGGCATACTATCTGCTTTTATTTCATACAGGATGTAATCGTTTTGTTCGAATTGCCTGTGACATTTAACAGGTTCTATATCTTTTTTTCTAATTATAAGAAGAGGATTATTAGCGCCGGCATACTCCAGTTCTGAAGTTTCTCTATTATAGATGCATATTGAAATATCCATCCCGTCTTTTTGCTCATCTCTCACTCCTTTTTGTTTCAGAGATTCTATAATAAGTATTCTTACCTTATTCAGGATCTCATCCGGATGAAGGACTTTCTCTTTAAGAACAACTTCATTGAGTAATGAAATGGAGAGTATGCTCATAAAAGCTCCGGGCACCCCATGTCCTGTACAGTCAGCCACGCAGAAGATTACATTTTGCTTATAACTATTAGTCCAGTAAAAGTCACCACTGACAATATCCTTGGGCCTGAAAATCACAAAATGTTCACCAAGCCATGTCTGAACAAGGTCTTCTGTTGGCAGAACAGCATTTTGTATTCTTTGAGCGTAGTTAATGGAAGAAAGAATTTCTTCTTTTTGCATCTGAAGCTCAATATTCTTCTGTTGAATTTCACGGGTTCTTGCCCGAATAATGGCCTCAAGCCTTTTGTTTTTTTCAATTAGACGCCTAGCATAGATTCGGGTAATTGCATATACAGTTGCAATTACAATAAATATATACAGAAGTATTGCCCACGTTTTGCGGTACCATGGTGACAAGATCCTGAATTCAAAGATGGCTTCAGGACTAATATGCCCATATGCATTCAAGGCTCTCACTTTAAAAGTATAATCCCCCTCCCAAAGATTACCCAATACTACTTTACTATCGGTATTCCATGAACTGTATGTTGTATCCTCTCCATCAAGCATGTGTGAAAAAAGCATTTTATCCTGTCCTTCAAAAAAAGGTGCAGCAAAAGAGATTGTTATCGTGTTCAGGTTGTATTTAATCGCGAACTTCCTGTCAGATAAATCACTTTTTCCTTTATCAGTAACATCCTTACTATAACCATTGTAAATAATAGAATCAGTTCCCCCTATGGAAACGCTTCTTATGAGCACATTAAAATCGATTGTATAATCTTTAGGGTAATTTTCATCGTACATCAGTAGGCCGTCATTACCTCCAAACCAGCATATTCCCTTTTCTTCATAATAAATAGTATTTATCTTGCCGATATCTTCAAGGCAGAGTGGCTGATTAACAAATGAGTATGATCTGGATTTATCAAAATATCCCATTTCCCCGTCAAGGTTTACATAAATCCTTTGTCCGGCATCTTCAATCACATAAAATGGTTTACTGATACGTTTCGTTGAGCTGTCAATATTGAAAAAATCGAAATATCCTCTGTAGAATTCCGGCCGGTTCTTCAGAGAATCAGGTAATCGTGACTGGATAATTTTCTCATCAACAAAGGAAAGAAGCCCGTTTCGTTGTGAAAATACAATATTATCATCTATTTTAAATGGAATTGCCCAGCTATTGTCGATAAGTCCATCGAAGGAATTATACTTGTCAATCCTGTATTCAGCAGGGCCGGTGAATTTCAGCCGTACTATACCCTCGAGGGAAGTTCCCAGCCACAATGTTACCGTATTGTTATCTATTGCTTCCTCAAACCGAACAACCTCTTCTGTTATTTCAGAAATCTCTTTCATCTTAATCCATGTTCCTGAGTTTTTATAGAGAACCAGGTTCTTTTTTCCTGAAATAAACAATATTTTCAATTTATCAGAATAATACAGGGTGTAGATTTCAATATTATCTATTTTCCTGATCTCATTATTATTCATCTCAAATAATTCATCCCTGGTACCGACCAGCAGTCTGCCATCGGCCAGACAGAGACTTCTTATCTCAGTTGTCAGGCCATCAATTGGAACAAATGCTCCTGAAAGAGTTTCATGAGTATTATTCTGAACAAAAAGTCCTGAAGTTGTACCTGCAAAGAGGTTTCCATTATATCTGGTTATTACTTTAACATTTCCCGATAATCCGCTAGCAGGTCCAAATATTGATACCGGTGAAGAATAATATACCTGGGCAATCCCGTTATCAAGACCTGCCCAGATATTGCCCTGATAATCCTGCAAAAGAGACAGGGTCCCATTATCTCTAAGCCCGTTATCCTTATTTATTATTGAATAAATTTTAAAGCTTTCATCGGTAATGATAATACCATTTCCCAGTGTATTCAGGGCAATCTTTCCATCGTTTAATCTTATTGCACCATATATTTCAGATTGCCTGAGAATAATCTCTGCATCAGTTTCGATAATTGTCCCTTCGAATGTCTCTTTATCTACAGACCAGAAACCATCTTCAGGTGTAATTATGATATATTTGTCTGGATTGGAACTTTTCAGTATTGAAAAAATACCGAAATCCTTCATATACTCGCTTCCTTTAACAAGTTGAAGGTTTTTACCTGAGAGCTTCATTATTCCTATACCTCTCTGCCTTACATATAGGTTATCACCGACAAGAGAAGAAACATGAAAAGATGTTTCAGGATAAAATGTTATTAATTCATTTTCTGAATACAGATAAATAGCCTCTTCCGACTGAAATACTACATTGTTTTTCCATGTCCATACACGAATTATATCTGTAATTATAGTTTCATCATCTTCAAGCTGGTCAGATAATGCAACATAAGCAAGTTTACCTGATTCATCCGGCTTAAGATATCCGAATTCACCCTGGGCACCAATATATACAATATTATTATCACTTATGGCAAGTGATTTGACCCATACACTGGGATTTTTAATCGGTATAAAGGTCCAGTTAATGCCATCATATTGCAATAATCCTCCGGCATTTCCGAAATAAAGAACTCCAAATTTATCCTGAACACATGATTCGTTTGTGGCTTCATGGCCTTTACCGTAATCCCTTGGTGAATAGTAATCAATTTTAAATGTTATTTGTTGGGCAAAACACCATGAAAGTGTAGTCAAAAGGAATAAGGATAGTATTATTTTCCTCATAAAGGAAAGTGTTCTAAGTATCCGGGTTTATGGTTTCAGCCTGAAATTATCGTATAGCCATTTCTTTAAACTGTTCTCATCTACCTTACCATAAAACTCTTTTATAAGTTCTTTTGCTTCATTTAATTTATCTTCATATGGATTCATTTCAAGCTGGTCTACAATAATTTTTATCTCCCTGTAAAGCAGGTCATTGTCAGGAAATACCGGAATAAAGGTACAGACCTCTTCGGGGCTATACTCATTGCCATCCTTAATATAGATCAATCTCATCTTATTAATTTTAGAATCGGGTATTATTTTACCATCCACAGTCAGAAGTTCATTCTTAATAATAATAAGAGTTTCATTATTGAAAGCCAGTTTTTTATTTATGGATTTGTTATTATGATCATAAATGATACAAAAGTAGTCCTTGTCAGTAAGAGGATAAATATCCTGATCGATTGGTATCTTAATTTCATCGATGATAACGTAGTAATCTTTAAAATAGTCATTCAGATCATATATTCCATAGTTAACTGCTGCGGCCCGCATACTTATTTTTGTTGTGGATGGCAGGTAGTTTGATTTCGATTTCTTAAATACATCTGCATTCTCTGCAGTCAGCAGAAATCTGCCCATTTGGGGATTGATTACGGCTGCTCTTGAGTCAGGTACCTTAAATAAAAGATTTTCATCCTGTGCAAAGGAGGTTCCGATGTCCAGAGGAGATCCTGTACGTTCAATAACAATATTACCGCTTACTTTTATCACAGTAAAATAGTCCTGCGCACATATTGCCGTGGCAAATAGAAATAGCAGTGTAACAATCTTCAATCTTCGCATTTTCATCATCTTTAATAAGTGTAGTACAAAACAGTTAACATTGCAAACATGATCTTTAGACTGATGAATTAATTCTATTGAAGTATTATTTAAATATCTTACCAAAATTTAGCTGGAGTCCAAGCGAACCTATACCCGGCTGATATTGGAAATGTGTACTTTCCGAATTTATCGGATAGGATAATCCTAACTGTCCTACTATCTTAATATGGTCCCAACCCAGTTTTGCAGTTACTGCGGGTTCGAACATGACACCTGTATCTTCTTCTGAATCCTGATTAAAGGTTACTACTACAAATCTTGTTGAGACACCCAGGTCAAAGATTTTTGAAGTCATGCCCACTGTCGGCTGAAGAAAAATCCTGGAAGAATTTACCTCGGCCCTGGAAGTCCATAATTCATTTTCATATTCACCCTTTATTTTTCCAAAGCCGTAGCCTCCGTATATACCGAATTTGAATCTTGATCCGAAATTGGTATAGTAGCCCGGCCCTACTTCAAAAAAGCTATGCTTATGGTAAAAATCGGCTGAGGAAGATGTATCGGATGTCATATCCAGGAAACTCCCGTTGGCCATTATTCCCAGATGATTTGTTATTCCATATGCGAACTGAGGATTAAATCCCGAAGTGCCAAAATGTAATGCTGCCTGTATTTCCTTCTGGTTTGTAAGCATAGGTGCGTTAATAACATTAGGCACATATACAGGAGCACAGGAATTAATTAAAAAAAAAGCTGATGCTAAGAAAAGAATTGAGAATTGTTTTGTTTTCATCATATAATAATTTATTTTAATGGTATGATGGAACCTCCATGTAGTTGATTATTATATTATTGTGTTTGTGTATGCAAATACATGGAGGGTTCATTAGAATAGATTTGATCTTGTTTTGAAGTTATTGGTATCGCAATTTAAGAAAAATATATTTCATTCAATAGCACCGGACTATGCTTGTCGTTATAATATCCCCGGTTACATCCTGGGTAAATGCAGGAATATTAAAAAATCGAACACTATTCTATAATAGATTATTAATAAGTTATTTATTGCAATCAGCAGTGAAATATATATTCGGGCTGCCTGTATCCCGAAGTATAAACCCATCCGGCGGGAATGGTGTGGTCCAGATACATACTTCAGTTAAAGATACCATGTATCGTATATCGAGCATGGTTAGTTCGGTGTTAAGTGAAATATCAAGAGTGCTTATGTTGTTATCACCACAACTCAAGGTCTGTAATCCAGTGTTATTCGTCAGATTAAGGGATGTTAATTTATTTCCATAACAACCTAAATTTCTAAGCGAAACATTATTTGAAATATCGAGAGATGTCAATTGATTCTTGTCGCAATAAAGACTTGTTAAGTAAGTGTTATTCGTGAGATCAAGTTGAGTCAGTTGGTTATCTGTACAACTTAAATAGGATAAGTATGTATTTTCGGATACATCAAGGCTGGTTAACTGGTTCTCACTACAAGCCAACTGGTATAATGCAGTATTATTTGAAACATCAAGAGAGGTTAACTGGTTTATTCCACACCATAACTGCTGCAAAGCAGTATTATCAGTAACATCCAGTGAAGTTAAACTGCAACCACTGCATCCCAGATGTGTTAAGGCAATGTTATTAGAAACATCAAGAGCGGTTAGCTCAAAAGAGCCACATAAAAGATATTTCAGGGCAGCATTATTTGCCAGATAAAGAGATGATAAATGGTTACTATAGCAAGTTAATTCTTTCAGGTTATAGAATTTTGAAACATTCAGGTTTGTTAACTCGTTATTCTGGCATTCCATGTATTCAAGTGCAGCAGAAGTATCAGGTACAGTCATAATGCTTATATCATTCTCATTACAAACCAGTTGTCTTAATAACAGATTTCCGGAAATATTCAGAGTTGTTAGCTGATTCTTGGAGCAATTCAGATATGTCAATGCAGAATCCCCATTGAGTTTTAATTTGGTTAGTTGATTTTCGTGGCACCACAACTCTTCAAGGTATTTGTTGTAAGAAACATCCAGGCTGGTGAGATTGTTATACCGACAATCCAGTCTTTTCAGATTTACAAAATTCTGAATACCCTCCATATTTGAAATATAACAGGAATCAATCGACAGGTACTTAATAGCTAAAGCTTCTGCAGAATCAATTACTCTGTTGCTATCCAGATCAAAACCCCGGGCAATAATAGCATTTAAGAAATTTCCATCCACTATTTTAAATTCCTTAAGTTCCGGTTCCGACTCCGGTTCAGATTCAGGCTCTTCTTTCTTGCATTGGAACATCAGTATTACTGCCAGAAGATAAAATAATGATCGGACGGTTGATTTCATATCCTTTATTTATTTAATGACAGCTATTTGCTACAATCTGTTGTGAAATACATATTCGGGCTGTTTTCAGTACAGGTACGAAGTCCTGCAGGGGGAAATGGCGTTTCCCATACACATACTTCTTCCAACGTGGACATATCACGCAATGTCAGGTAACAGGATATGTCAGCCATGTACCCTTCAAGTCCCTGTCCAAGGGATGTATTATTTGAGATATCCAAGCTGGTTAATTGGTTATCACTGCAATTCAGGATTTTTAAACCAGAAAGGCTTGAAACATCAAGAGTGGTTAACAAGTTTCCTCCACATGATAAATATTCAATTTTGTGGTTATTGGAAATATCAAGTATGGATAACTGGTTGCGTCCGCACCACAATTCTACCAGAGCAGTATCATTATTAATATCAAGGAAGGTTAAAAGATTATCTGTACAGTCGAGGATTGATAAAGCAGTATTATTGCTTATATCGAGATTTGATAGTTGATTACCTCCACAGTCCAGTACAGTTAAAACAGTACAGTTCGAAATATTGAGGCTTGTAAGTTGATTATAATAGCAGTCAATGTATTCCATGGCAGAGCTACCTGAAAAATCGAGACTGGTTATATCGTTATTCCTGCATCTCATCCATGTCAAAGTGGGTTTGTCGGATACATCAATAACAGTAAGGTCGTTAAAGTAACATTCCAGTTTTGTTAAGGCACTATTATTAGAGATATTCAGCCAGGATAACTGGTTATAATTGCAGATTAATTCACCCAGGAGAGTATTATTTGAGAGATCCAGACTTTGAAGCTCGTTGGAATAACAATTCAGGTA
>CAZTXH010000089.1:0-7637 GCA_964617415.1 uncultured Rikenellaceae bacterium
GGCTATACCTACCCTGTATTTACCAAGATGTGATTCAATTTCTGAGAACTTCATAAATCAGATCCATTGTAAAGACAAATATACAATATGTTTATATTGATAGGATAACAAAACTACAGGATAAAAGTTTGACTGTAACATACTGATGTATATCATGCGATACAGGTATAAATTTTTGTAACTTTGAATTTACGGTCAAATACTGTAATTGTAACTTTAATGAATAAGACAATGGATATTGGATCAGACAAACCGGAACATAAGCTTTTAAATAATTGGAAATATATCTGGACTCCTTTAGACAAAGGTTATACTGATAAAATACTCTATATAAATGTCGGTACAACAGAAATAAAGAAAAAGGATGTTCCCCTGGAGATGAAAGAGAAATTTATTGGAGGAAAAGGGTATGGACTCCGTCTTTTATGGGATGGCACCAAACCTGATACAAGCTGGGATAGCCCTGATAATGAGATCATCATATCTTCAGGTCCGATAGGAGGGATAACCCAGTACTCGGGAACAGGGAAATCACTGGTTGTAAGTATTTCACCACAGACTAATTCAGTTATGGACAGCAATGTAGGTGGTTTTTTTGGTCCGTTTCTTAAATTCTCCGGTTTTGATGCAATAGAATTACAGGGTAAAGCTCAAAAAGATGTTATAGTATTTATTGACGGTATAAACCATATAGTGGAGATTTATGAGACCTCTGTTGAGGAAGCAATCGACAGTCATCTGCTTGCAGAGCAGCTTACTGATTATTTTGCTGATGATGAAAAAGGGAAGAAGAATATAGGAGTTGTTTCATCTGGTTCGGCAGCTCAACATTCACTTATTGGGATGCTTAACTTCAGCTTCTATGATCCGAAGAGAAAGAAAGTTAGAATGAAGCAGGCTGGGAGGGGAGGTATAGGTACAGTTTTTCGTAATAAAAACATAAGGGCTCTTGTTTGTAAAATACCCGGTGTTAAGGGTAATCTTAATAATGTTGTTAATCTCGAAGCTATAATGGAAAGAGGCAGGAGGTTTAACAGGGAAATGAGAGAACTTGACGATCAGCAAAGCCAGATGCGCCGGGTAGGTACTGCACACCTGATGGAAATAATGAATGATCACGATCTTCTGCCTGTAAATAATTATAAATTTGGCAGTCACCCAGAAGCATATAAGATAGATTCAACTGAATGGAAAAAACACTTTACACAAAACAATCCCGATGGCTGCTGGATAGGTTGTAATATGTCGTGCAGCAAGGGTGTTGACGATTATATAATAAGAACCGGCCCTTATAAAGGGAAAAAAGTCATTGTTGACGGACCTGAATATGAAAGTGCAGCCGGTATCGGTTCTAACTGTGGGATCTTCGATCCTCATTATGTGATAGAGACCAATTTCTACTGCGATACATATGGTATTTGCACTATTACATGGAGTACTGCTACTGCATTCATCATGGAATGCTATGAAAACGGAATACTTAATAAAGAAAGAACAGAAGGGCTTGAATTGAAGTTCGGCAATGCAGATGCTGCCCTGGAGCTGCTACATCAACTTGCAAGAGGAGAGGGATTTGGTAAAATAGCAGGACTTGGAGTAAGGAAGATGAAGGAGCTCTTTATCAAAAACGGATGGGGAGATGCAGATTTCATGAATGACATTGGAATGGAAAACAAAGGTCTTGAATATTCACAGTATATTTCAAAAGAATCGCTTGCACAACAGGGAGGTTTTGCAATGACAAACAAAGGACCTCAGCACGATGAAGCCTGGCTTATCTTTATGGATATGGTTAACAACCAGATACCAACTTTTGAAGATAAAGCTGAAGCTTTACATTATTTCCCTATGTTCAGAACATGGTTTGGACTGGTAGGATTATGTAAGCTTCCCTGGAACGATGTTGAACCTGAGAAAAATGCAGAGACCGATGAACCCGCAAAAGTACCGGAACATGTTGATAATTATGTGACTATCTATAAGGCGGTTACGGGCCGTGAGTTTGACAATCACAGGCTGGTGGCAGATTCGGAAAGAGTATATAACTTCCAGCGGGTATTTAACCTGCGGCGCGGATATGGTACTCGTGAACATGACAGACAACCATATCGTGCCGCCGGACCTGTAACAAAAGAGGAATATGAATCAAGAGCCGAGCGTTATGATAAACAAATAAAGGAAAAATTAAATATTAATCCGGCAGGTAAATCAATAGAGGAAAAAATGAAAATTCTTCGCAAATACCGTGAGGATCAGTATGAAGCACTTATTGATGCTGTATATGAAAGGCGAGGCTGGAATAATAACGGGGTACCTAAAATAGAATTTATCAAAAAGATCGGAATGGACCTACCTGAAGTAATAGATGTTGTAAAGGATTATCAATAAGTGAAACATGGAAATGATATCTATTGCCAGTGCGTTTGAAATAGTAATGAATTCTGATTTCAGGACAGGAGCAGAAACAGTTCCCTATACTGAATCTCTAAATCGTATTTTGGCTGCTGACGTAATAAGCGATATGGAGATGCCTCCGTTCAATAAAGCATCAGTTGATGGTTTTGCCTGCAGGAAATCAGATCTAAGCAATGAATTGGAGATTATAGAAACAGTTTCGGCTGGTGAGTGGCCGGAAAAAAAAATAGACAAAAACTTTTGTACACGTATTATGACAGGTACCGCTGTCCCGGAAGGTGCCGATTGTGTAATTATGGTTGAAGATACTGAAACATTACCCTCCGGGAAAATAAGATTCAATGCTTCTTCAACAAAAGAAAATATTGCATTTCAGGGAGAGGATATTAAGAAGGGAGATTTGGTCCTTGAAGCAGGCAACCTGATCACTCCATCATATATTGGAGTGATGGCTACTACAGGAAGTGTTTCTGTAACGGTTAGCAAGAAACCACATGCAGCAATAATAAGCTCAGGCGATGAGCTTGTAGAACCACATGAAAAACCAGGTCGTTCGCAGATCAGGAATTGTAATGCATCCCAGCTTTTAGCCCAGGCTGAAAGAGCAGGAGCTGAGGGGAAATATTATGGCATTGCACGGGATGATGAAAAGGAAACATTTGATATAGTAACAAAAGCAATAACAGAAAATGACCTCGTAATTATCTCGGGTGGTGTCTCCATGGGTGATTTTGATTTTATTCCGTCGGTTCTTGAAAAAGCAGGTGTCAGAATTTTGTTTTCAAGAGTGGCTGTTCAACCCGGGAAACCAACTGTATTTGGAAAACATCCTAAAGCCCTTGTATTTGGATTGCCGGGTAATCCTGTATCTTCATTTATGCAGTTTGAAATACTAGTAAGACCGTTGATAAATAAAATGATGGGATATTCATGGCAACCACTGATAAAGACATTACCATTAAAAGATGATTTCTATAGAAAATCAGCCGACAGAATGGGTCTTGTACCTGTTATTATAACCGATGAGGAACTCGTAGAACCTGTAGAATACCATGGTTCAGCACATATTTCTTCAATTCCCGGTGCCTTTGGTATAATAGCTGTTCCTCCCGGACAGTACAAACTTGATAAAGGACTGATGGTCAGTGTTCGCCAGATCTGACAGAAAACATAATAAAAGAATATATTCTTAATATGGATATTCCTGAGAAACTAAATATTCTGATAATTACACTTAGCGATAGAGCTTACAAGGGAGAGTATAAAGACCTTAGCGGTCCTCGTGTTAAAGAAATACTTACGGCATATTTTGATGACCAGAACAAGATACATGATATTGAATTAAAGCTTATCCCTGATAACCCGGTTCTTCTGAAAGATATCCTGATCGAGGCAAAAAATGCTTTTAATCTGATAATTACAACTGGAGGAACAGGAATAGGCCCAAGGGATATCACCGTAGAGACAGTAAAGCCTCTATTAACAAAGGAAATTCCGGGTATAATGGAATATATAAGGGTGAAATATGGTTCTCAAAAGCCAAATGCTCTTCTTAGCAGAGGTATTGCCGGTATTATTGGGAAGTCGCTTATTTATACAATACCCGGGTCTCAGAAGGCTGCAGATGAGTATATGGTTGAGATACTTAAAACGCTGAATCATACTATACTTATGCAGTATGGTATAGACACACACGGGAATAATCAATAGGATACTTTTTTGCTGGTATTTACTGTTGCAGTTCCAATGACACGGTCGAAACGTTCATAGGGATTTCTGTAATATACATATACAGTATAGTCGTTCTCAGTCTCATAATGGTTGCTTTCAAAGATTGTAGCTATACCTCTCGTATCACCATCTTTAAGAAAGACATATTCATAATTATACCAGCCCTGCTTAAGAAGAATGGTGCATTCATACTGCCTGTCCTGAGGATTATATGTCATGATGTTATTCTCATTAAATTCCCAGTTATTAAAACTTCCTGAGACATACATATTTCCGTTTGCTATCATATAATCTGATGGCAGAGTAAAATAAACATATATATAATCAGCATCAGTTTCCGGATTCCTTCCCTCATCTGTTGCTATATAGTATTTGCCGTTAAAATCCTGCCAGTAAAAGTATGGTTTGTATTCCCTGCTATCAGAAGGAGCCAGGAAAATGTGGTAGTTTGGTGCCATGTAATCTATCTCCCTGATAAATTCTGATTTATATCTGATGCTTTTAATATCAAAATATCTGAATTCATTACCTCCATTGAACATGTTTTTCTCAGATATTGAATTGAATCTTAGCTGGTTATTACCAATAAAATCAGGTTTGAGATTAGTTTTTGCATTACTCCAGCGGCCGTTTTGAAGAACAGAACAATAAATATTTATTGCAGGATCGGTTATAGAGATACCTGTAAGATTAACAGTAAATTCAAACTGCTGGCCTGTATTATTATAAATTGGTATTTGTGGCCTGAATGTCCTGAGATTGATCCCGGCTACACCATCTGTAATCACAAAACAGTGTGTAAGGATAGGATTGTCAGGTTCTCCATCGGGGTATACATAAAGAATGTAATTTCCGGATAATAAAAATGATATCCGGTCATTAGGAAAGACCAGGGAGTAATGAAAGTAGTCTACAGTTGTATTGAAAGAGGGTTGGACTTCCTCTATTGGATTATCGGGAAATCCCTCGAGGTATTCACTGGTGAAAATATCTGATCTGTGCCAGTCCTTATCGCAATGGATAAATGTATAGTAAAATGTTTCGTTGTAATCATCCAGAAGATCAAACTGAAATATTAATTTCTCGT
The DNA here is from genome assembly GCA_964617415.1 of uncultured Rikenellaceae bacterium. Taxonomy (GTDB): domain Bacteria; phylum Bacteroidota; class Bacteroidia; order Bacteroidales; family VadinHA17; genus LD21. Next base: position 5,234 of record CAZTXH010000089.1, read on the forward strand.
TACTGTTAAGTTTTATTACAGGATATGATAAATTCCATCCTTCTTTATGGAGTAGAACAGTCTTTATTCTCACGTCATATATCCTGTTTGAATAATAATCAATATCTGTTCTATAACCTGATAAGGGTAAAAATCCCGGTAAAAAAAGAGTAATAAATATCAGGAATTTAAGCATTATGGTGTGCTTTAAACAGATTGTTAACAAAAATAGTGTAAAAATATTACATCATATTTGGTATTTTTTAAGTATAATCGATAGCTATTTATACATTTGTAATCATTGTTAATCTATTAACAAAACTCAATCCAATAGGATTTATTTTAATGGCTTCGAAATAATATGTCCAGAACAGTAAAGTTAAAAAGAGGATATAATATCCCGTTAAAGGGGGTAGCTGAGAAGATAATAGCCGGAGAATCCTATCCCATAAGGTATGGAGTCAAGCCTGTTGATTTTCCGGGTCTCACACCAAAGCTTGAGATCAAACCTGGAGACAGGATAAAAGCCGGAGCTCCTTTGTTTCATGATAAGAACAGTCCTGAGGTAAAATTTACTTCATCGGTAAGCGGTACTGTAATATCTGTAGAAAGAGGGGAGAGGCGCAGGATCCTTGAAGTTGTTGTTGAGAAAAGCGGTGACGATTATGTTGACTTTGGTAAAGCAGATCCTTCATCTCTTTCAAGGGAAAATATTACGGAAAAACTTCTTATGTCAGGGTTATGGCCGGCTGTAAGGCAACGCCCATATCATATTATTGCAAAACCGGGTGATTCTCCGAAATCAATCTTTATTTCAGGATTCGATACTTCACCTCTTGCCCCGGATTATGATTTCATAATGGATAACCTTCCAGGCCGGTTGTTCAAGACAGGTATCTCGGCAATTGCAAAACTTACTGACGGAAAGGTTCATCTTGTTCTGAAAAAATATGGAGCAAAAACACCGGAAAAATATAATGTTAACGGTGTTGAAATATCATATTTCTCCGGACCACATCCTGCTGGTAATGTTGGTATTCAGATACACCACCTCGATCCGGTAAACAAAGGTGAAGTTGTATGGTATATCAACTTCCAGGATGTTTTTGCGATTGGAAATCTTTTTACCGACGGGGTGTATAAACCCGAGAGACTGATTGCCCTTACAGGATCAGAAATAATAAATCCTCAGTATTACCGGGGACTGTCAGGATGCTCAGTAGCACCGATGATAAGGGATAATATCAGATCATGGAACCTGAGATATATAAGTGGTAATGTATTGACAGGAACTAAGATAAATCCTGACGGGTATTTGGGGTACTACGATTCTCAGGTTACAGTAATTCCGGAAGGGGACAAATATGAGTTTTTTGGATGGTTACTACCGGGTGCTGACAAACTAAGTTTCTCAAAGACATTCTTATCCAGTCTGTTACCGAAAAAGAGATTCGAGCCGGATACAAATTATCATGGCGGCGAAAGAGCTTTTGTGGTAACCGGCCAATATGAAAAAGTACTTCCAATGGATATTTATCCTATGTACCTTTTAAAGGCTATTATTGCAGGAGATATTGACCTGATGGAAAATCTGGGGATTTACGAGGTTGCTGAAGAGGATTTTGCCCTTTGTGAGTTTATATGTCCTTCAAAAATTGAGATACAAGCTTTAGTAAGACAAGGTCTGGACCTGATGATAAAGGAAATGAGTTAATAACATGAGACAATATTGAAGAATGAATTCTTTAAGAAAAAAACTGGATAAAATAAAACCACATTTTGAAGAAGGAGGAAAACTTTCAAAATTACGATCAGTTTTTGAAGGATTTGAAGCTTTTTTGTTCGTATCCAACAAGGTAACAGTTAAAGGGTCACATATTCGGGATAACATTGACCTTAAGAGAACCATGACGGTTGTAATAATAGCGCTGTTGCCTGCTTTGCTATTTGGTGCTTATAACACGGGACTGCAGCATTTCAGGTCTATTGGAGCAGATGCTTCATTACTTCAATCATTCTGGTTCGGGTTCCTCAGAATTCTTCCACTCATAATTGTAAGTTATGTTGTAGGTCTTGGAATTGAGTTTATTGGTGCACAGATCCGTGGACACGAAATTAATGAGGGTTTTCTTGTTTCAGGATTCCTGATCCCGCTTATAATGCCTGTTGATGTTCCTTTATGGATGGTTGCAGTAGCCACTGCATTTGCAGTAATACTGGGAAAAGAAGTTTTCGGAGGTACAGGGATGAATATTTTTAATCCCGCTCTTCTTGCGAGAGCATTTATTTTCTTCAGCTATCCGGGATGGATGACAGGTGATAATGTATGGACAGCAGGTCTGACAAAAGGACAAAATATCATTGACGGTTATTCGGGAGCAACACCACTTTCTATGGGTGCAGCAGGAGATGTTTCAGGTATACC
>CAZTXH010000090.1:0-7634 GCA_964617415.1 uncultured Rikenellaceae bacterium
GTTGTTAATCGTAAACCATCAACTAATCCCTATAACTATGGTGACCTCCAGTCAGCAAAAGAAATTGTTAAATCATTGACTGCCGATGATGAAATACCTGTTAAGTTATTAAAGAATAACAGACCTAATATACTTCTTTTTGTACTTGAAAGTTTTGGAAGTACCCTCATAGGACCTCTTGGAGGCGATACTCTCACTACTCCTTGTTTTAACAGATATGCCAGGGATGGGATTCTATTTACAAATTTCTTTGCCTCCGGAAATCGTACTGATAAGGCAATGCCTGCTATCCTTAATGGATACCCCTCGCAACCTGTTGTATCCATAATGAAAGAGCCAAAAAAAACGCAATCATTACCAGGCCTCATTAAAACGTTGAATGAACAGGGATACAATAGTGCTTTCTGGTATGGTGGTGAGATTAATTTTGCAAACTTTAACTCATTTGTTATCAATTCGGGATTTAACCAGATCATTACGATGGATAATTTCAGTCCCGAATATTATAATTCAAAATGGGGTGTTCACGATCATATACTTATCAATGCACTTAAAGATTCTATGAAGAGTGTCAGGGAACCGTTTGTGAAAGTCGTTTTAACCCTATCAAGCCACGAGCCTTTTGAAATACCCATAGATCCTGCCTTCAAAGGACATGACGATATGACAAGATTCAGAAATTCAGTATATTATACCGACAGTACCATAGGATCATTTCTCGACCAGGCAAAAAATACTGACTGGTGGGATAATACGCTTATAATACTTGTTGCTGACCATTGTCGCAGAAGTTCACTCGAGATACTGGCATATTCAGAAGAAATTTTCAGAATTCCCATGCTATGGGTGGGAGGAGCACTGGCAAAAGGTGGTATTGAAATTGAAAAATTCGGGACACAGGTTGATATTCCACTCACAGTTCTTAATCAGCTAAACCTTAATGGTAATTATCCTTTTGCGAAAGACCTGCTTTCAGAAGGATCAAACTCATTCGCATTTTATACATACAATGAAGGATTTACTTTTATAACCGATACATCGAAATGTGTTTATGATCATAAACTTGGGGCACCGGTGGTTGAGGAAGGTTCTTATCCTGATACAGCAGGACGATACGGTAAAGCTTATTTACAGGTAGTATATGATGATTTACTAAACCGGTAAAGTATCAATTCCCTTAGAATTTTTGGGAGAGTCTGAAGGATAAATTAAGTTCCAAAGAGAAGGAATAAATAAAGTATTGTCAATGAGCATTCCACAGAGATTTTACTTAAATTTGTTTCATGCCCCTGCTTGACATTAAAATATTTACAAATAAAATTGTCCCTCGTCTGGAATATGTCGCAACAATAATTATGGGGGATATTTTAGGATTAAAGTGGGAAGTTGTTGACGACAAACGGAAACTGGGCAAATACCCAGTAATTAATTATTCATCAGATAATATTCCCGGTTCATTCAGAATCGATCCTGATCCTCTATTATTTGAAAAAGGTGTTTCTCAGAGGGAGATAATAACAGATACATGGCTTAATCTGCCTATATTTTTTCTTACACCGGACAGTTCAGATATCCCTTTTGATATATTCGCGGCCTCATTTTATATGGTTAGTCGTTACGAAGAATACTCAGATTTTAAGGCTGATATACACGGAAGATTTCCAGCTTCATTATCGTTTGCCTGCAAAAATGGATTCACTGACATACCGGTTGTAGATATGTGGGCAAGAGAATTTGTAAAAGTATTATTGAAGAAATTTCCGACACTTACTTTCAGGCGTAATGAGTATAGAGCCCTTCTGACTGTTGATGTCGATGTGCCTTTTGCATACCTGGGGAGAAATCTTTTCAGAAGTATAGGAGGAGTAATACGTGATTTTGCACATAAGAATGAGAATATCGCTGACAGATACCATGTTATCGCTAATGATAAGGAAGATCCATATGAAACTTTCGATTACATAATTGAAAAAGCTGAAGAAACGCATACGGAATCAAGGTTTTTCTTTTCAATGGGTGATCATTCTGATTATGATAAAAATCCATCGTGGAGGAATACACGCTACAGGGAACTCATTAAAGGCATAATATCAAGGTATCCCCCCGGTCTTCATCCATCATATTATGCAGCAAAGGATGAGTCACTCCTGGAAAAGGAACAGGCTCATTTAAGTAAAATAACTGTAAAAAATATAATATCCAGTCGCTTCCATTATCTAAGGTTATTTATGCCTTCTTCCTATCGGAGATTGTTGAATTCAGGGATCACTGAGGATTTTTCCATGGGCTGGCACGATGAACCAGGCTTCAGGGCAGGAATAGCACGACCTTACTATTTCTATGATCTTCTGGAGGATACACAGACAATATTGAAGATTGTTCCGTTCCAGGTTATGGATGTAACTCTTTATCAGTATAAAAAGTATGATCCTGTTAAATCAGAAGAGGTGATTGGTAAGTTAATACACAATACAAAGAAGGTGGGAGGTTTATTTGTAAGTATCTGGCATAATACCTCATTGCTTGAATCACTTGAATGGCGGGAATGGCGGAATGTGTTTGAAGCAATGCTACACGATCAGCAGGCATGATCAGATATCTCAACAATAATGAAATAGACCGGCCTCGATGGGATAGCTCTATCGAAAATTGTAAGGGAGTTAGGCCTTATGGTTATTCGTGGTATCTCGATTTAATGGCCCCGGGATGGAGTGCTCTCGTTGAAGGAGACTATGAAACCTTGTTCCCTATACCCTGGTCAAAGAAATATGGGATTAAGTATATCTCGACACCAATATTCCTGCAACAGATGGGTATTTATTCACCCAATATTCAAACTCCGGGAGTAATCGACAGGTTCCTTGATAAGATTCCTCAATATTACAGGTTAATCGACCTGTGTGTGGGGCAGGAGGTAAAGCATGAAAATTACAAAGTCTCCGTTAGGACAAATCTGGAGCTTGATCTTTCTCTTTCTTATGAAGAGCTATTGGAAAATTACCTGCCTCATGGCAGAAAAAATATTAAAACATCTGCAAGACATAAACATGAATTAGTCGACAATATAAAACCAACGGAGCTTATTGAGTTATTCAGGAGAGGCACAGGAAGAAAGATAAAAGAGATAAAAGATCGTAATTACTGCAGGTTGAATGATCTTATGAATTATTCTATTAGTAAGGGTATGGGAAAGATTATTGGTGTGAAAGGAAAAGATAATAAACCTTGTTTTGGGATTTTTATTATTGAAACCAGTGGGTGGAAAACTATGATCTTTATGGTAAATTCACCTGAGAGTCGAAAAAGAATGACTGGATATTATGCTGTTAATGAGCTGATAAGAGAGTCGGCCGGGACCTCAACTATATTTGATTTCACCGGTTCATCCATGCCTTCAATTGCTTTTTTTCTAGAGTCATTTGGAAGTAAAAAGGTACCTTATTATAGAATTTACAGAAACTCGCTGCCGTGGCCGGTAAAGTATTTTAAGTAATTCGTACACCATACACCGCATACCGCACGCTGCATACCGCACGCCCTTATAATATATCCAGCTCAATCTCTTCATCCTTATTCACCTCTATTAGCTTTTCATTTTCACATTTGACAGTACGTGCCGGAAACATCTTAAGCAAATTATAATTGTGTGTGGCAATTACCACAGCTCTTCCTGTTTTACTTATATCCAGAAGCAGTTTTATGATGCCTGCTGATGTTTCAGGATCAAGATTGCCTGTTGGCTCATCAGCAAGGATAATATCGGGATCATTAAGAAGTGCTCTTCCGATTACGACACGCTGTTGTTCTCCTCCTGATAACTGATGTGGCATTTTATAACCCTTCATTTCAAGTCCAACCTTTTCAAGAACCTCACCGATACGTGCATTTATTTCACCCTTATTTTTCCATTCTGTTGCTTTAAGTACAAATTCAAGGTTATCATGTACCGACCTGTCGGTGAGTAACTGAAAATCCTGAAATACAATACCAAGCTTTCTCCGCAGCATGGAAATATCTTTTCTTTTGAGCATTGAAAGATTATAACCCGCCTCAATACCTGTACCTTCTTTCAGTGGAATCTGGGCATTCAGGGTTTTTATCAGGCTGGTTTTTCCACTTCCTACCCTGCCTACAAGATACATGTACTCTCCTCTCCGAACATTGAGGTTCACATTCGATAATACAAGATGATCATGCTGCCATATCAGGCACTCTTTAAGCTCTATGATTACATCCAGTGGAAGATTTTCCTGCATTTGCCTTTTTTTTCCATGCAAAATAAGGAAAGAATTGATAACTAACATTTGGATGTTGATAAAATCAATAATAAAGGCATAATGCAGGCGTTTAATAATTGTAATTTTACTAAGAATTTATCAATTTGATATGTGTTATATATGGCTAATTAGCAGTCTGTTATGGGAGGTAAATACTGTTTTGAAAAACAGGAGTCCGGAAAAATTAAAGCCAAAAAGAACATTTTATGAACAGTAACAGATATATTTTTACTTTAATCCTGGCTTTTATAATTTGTTGTCAGACGTTTTCCCAGGCCTCATTTGGAGGTAGAGAGATGACTTCTGATTTTGAAAGAGCAATGGAATTATTTAATAAGGAAAAGTATCCTGCTGCCATTCATCTTTTTGATTCATATACTAATAATCCTGATAACACTGAAGAGCTTATCCTGACAGAAGCTGAATATCACAGGGCACTTTCAGCAATCAGACTCTTTAATCCGGATGCCGAATACAGGATGGCCACTTTTATCAGTAAGCATCCCGAGAGCCCCCGTATCAATGAAGCATGGCTTACTCTTGGTGATTATTTTTATCAGAATAAGAACTACCGGAAGGCAATTACATATTATGAACAGGTTAACAGGCAGGAACTTAATACAGAAGATCTTCCGGAATACTTTTTCAGACTCGGTTATTCACATTTTGTAAGGGGTGATAAATCAAGAGCACTCCTGATGTTCTCAGAGATCAAGGATATTGACACTGAATATACTCCTCCTGCTCTCTACTATTTTTCCCACATAGCATATGAACAGAAGATGTATCAAACAGCTATGGAGGGATTTACAAGACTCAGAGATGATGAGACATTCGGAAGTGTTGTACCTTTTTACATTGTACAGATACTATATCTTGAGAAAGAATATGACCAGATCCTTGAAATTGCTCCGGACCTGATCACATTGGCAGGGAAGGAACGAGCTATCGAGTTATACCGTTTTATTGGCGATGCTCATTATAATAAAGGGGATTATGAAGAAGCATTACCCTGGCTTGAGAAATTTGCCACCGGGACAAGAATAAGCGACAGGGAAGATAAATTTCAATTAGGATATTGTTATTATAAAACAAATGAGATAGATAAGGCTCTTAAAACATTTTTGGAGATAAGAGTAAGAAACGATGCTTTAACTCAGAATATATGGTTTCTTCTTGGTGACTGTTATCTTCAGAAAGGGAATAAAAAACGTGCCCAGTTTGGATTTTCGGAAGCCTCAAAGATGGATTTTGATAAAAAGATAAAAGAGGATGCACTCTTTAATTATGCAAAGATTACATATGAGACATCCTATTCACCCTTTGGTGAGGCAACATCTTCTTTTCAAAAATTTATAGAACTCTATCCCGCTTCCGAGAGAATTGAAGAGGCTTATAGCTATTTGATCTCAACATATCTACAGGCAAAAAATTATAAGGCAGCCCTTTCTTCGTTCGACAAGATAAAGAGTAATGATCCCAGACTCGAGGAAGCATACCAAAGAGTCGCTTTTTTCAGGGGACTTGAACTTTTCAGAAATATGGAGCTCGATGCTGCAATCAATATGTTTGACAGATCGCTTAAATACGAAAGGTATGACAAGCAAATAAAGGCAAGAACACTTTACTGGAGAGGTGAGGCAAATTACAGACTTGGCAACTATGAAGATGCCAAAGAAGATTATACAGCTTTTATGGCTACACCCGGCTCTATGAATGTAAGAGAGTATGGATTCGTAAGGTACAATCTTGGCTATACACTGTACAACCTTCAGGATTTTGAAGGTGCACTGACACATCTGAAAACATTCGAATATGATGTCACAGGTGTTAATCCTGACGTAATGGCAGATACCAGGAACAGAATAGGTGATTGCTATTATATTACAACCAGATACTCTGATGCAATAACATTTTATGATAAGGTAATTGACTATGGCAGGACAAATGCTGATTATGCAATGTTTCAAAAAGGGTTTTCGCTGGGTCTTATGAATGATGAAAGAGGAAAGGCAGAAATACTCACTCTGCTGACAGAACGATATCCGAATTCCCCGTATGTGCCAAATGCCATATTCGAAAGAGGCAGAGCATATATTGTGATGAATGAATTCCAAAAAGGTGAAGCCGACTTTAATAAAATAATAACATTATACAGTTCAACTCCTTTTGTGCCGCGGGCCATGGTACAACTTGGTCTGCTCTATTACAATCTTGGCGAAAACGAAAAAGCTTTAACACAGTATAAAAAGGTAATTGAAGACTATAAATCTACACCCGAAGCACGCAGTGCACTAACGGGACTGAAAAATGTATATATAGAACTGAATGATGTAGATACTTATTTTGCCTATCTCAGGACTATTCAGGGATATGGTGATGTAAACCTGGCAGAAAAGGATTCTCTACTGTATACTTCAGGTGAAAATCTTTATATTGCTGGTAATTACCCAAGAGCAACAGAAGTATTTAAGAGCTATCTCGACGAGTTTCCAAATGGTATTTTTCTACAAAATTCACAATTCTATCTTGCCGAATGCCTGAAATCGACAGGATATAATGATGAAGCCCTGGAATTGTATACCACAATTGCTGAAGCACCGAATAACCAGTTTACCGAACAGACACTCCTGTCAGCTGCATCGATCAGCTACGACAATGAGGATTATACATCTTCACTTAATTATTATGAGAGACTTGAGAAAGTAGCGGTTAATCCACAAGACAGGATAACTTCTCTCAAAGGGCAGTTAAGATCATCATATCAGTTGGGTGATGCACAGAAAACAATAGAAGCTGCCAACAGGATTAATAGTGCAGCAAATATTCCTGAAGAGCTGCTCAGGGAAGCAATTTTCATGAGAGCCAAAGCTAACTACAGCCTTAATAATTTCAGTGATGCACTTGAGGACTTCAGAAAAACAGCAATTGAAGTTGCCAGTGAGGAGGGTTCGGAATCTAAATACAGAGTGGCAGATCTGCTATACAGGCAGGATAAACTGACTGAAGCTGAGCAGGTTATTACTGAATTTATTGACCAGAATACTCCCCATCAATACTGGATGGCCAGAGTCTTCCTGCTTCTTTCGGATATAAGTGTAAAAAAAGGTGATATTCTTCAGGCACGAGGAACTCTTATCGGGCTAAAAGATTATTATACAATCGATGATGATGGAATTCTTGATGAAGTAAGATCAAGGCTGGATGCCATTGATCAGAATAATAACTAAAATGATCAATATTGTGATAAAACGAATTCTATTCATAAAAATATTTGTATTTCTGATTTTAAATCCTGTTACAGCACAGACAGGTCAACAGGATCTTAAACGGGAAGTTACCCTCTATAATCCATAC
>CAZTXH010000091.1:0-2465 GCA_964617415.1 uncultured Rikenellaceae bacterium
CAGTAAGACATAAAGACACTAAGACAAAAAAGCCATCGATTAGATGGCTTTTTATCAGAATTTCTTTTCGCGAATACGGGCTTTCTTGCCGGTCAGATCACGGAGGTAGAATATTCGTGCTCTTCTTACTTTCCCATGCTTGTTCACCTCTATCTTATCTATGAAGGGGGAAGCAATGGGAAATATCCTTTCAACACCAATATTACCGGAAATTTTCCTGACAGTAAAGGTTTCAGTATGACCTGTTCCGGTTCTCTGTAATACGACACCCCGGAATTGCTGTATTCTTTCCTTGTTACCTTCACGTATCTTATAGTGTACTGTAATAGTATCACCGGCACTGAATTTTGGATACTCACTCTTCACAGCATATTCTTTATCAACGACATCCATTAAGTTCATCACAAACAATATTTTGTATTCAATTCAATTGGTCTCAAAAACCGGTCGCAAAAGTAAAAATAAAAATTTGAATAATAGAAATTATGAGAAAAAATGTTTTCTAGTTCCTCCAATGAAACCCACCCCCAACCCCTCCAAGGAGGGGAGCCTATGTAATAAATCTGCTTTGGCCGGAATATCTGGCAACCATTAACTCACCTACGCTAAAGCTTCGATGGGCAAAGCCAGCAAGGACCCAGCAACCAGTAACCAGGACCCAATCAATGTCCCCCATCTCCAACAATAAGCAGCTTATCTCCTGTGTCCTGGATCACCGATTTTTTCCATGAGTCAGGATAGCCAGGCTGGTCAGGATATGCAGGATAGCCTTCAGGTGTTCTTTCAAACTTGCCGTCCTTTTCTTTTTTAATATTTCCATCAATATATTTTACAAGGAGATACTCACTTAGTGATTTCCATGTATCAAACGTATTCCGGGCACTTATAAGAGAATAATTTGTGAGATATTCCCTTGCCTTCCATATATCGTTTTTATATAGCTCATTGGCAGCATCATCTATCTCTTTGATTTCTTCTATATATCCCTTTTCAAGTTTTTTCTGGACTTTCAATGCGTCTTCGTTCATCAGGTTATAACGTGAGTAACAGAAATTTGCTACCTGGTTGAACAGCCAGAAGGCTGAGGTAGGTGAGTATGTAAGCAGATCACCATTTCCAACCTTATAACTTTCAGGTACTTCAAGAATACCACAGTACATAGGGTTGAAAACTGTTGTTGCCGCATCATCAACACCAAACCAGAAAATACCGCCTATAGGATCAGGAAGCCAGTTACGGCTCTCTGCAACAAATACAAATCCGGTTTGCTGGGTAGATGTTGCTCTCTCATTACAATATTCGTGTCCCTCAGGATCATCAGAGACTTTCCATGATAGTGGTCTCCAGCGATATGGTGCCTCAAAAGGTCCTGCACCAATATCTTTTCTCATGTCAAAGGGTGTACCCTCAAGATGATTGCGCATGAAATTCATAAGGTCATAGTTGGATATCTTCCTGTTCGGCTTGATCCACAGGGGCATACGTTTGCTGAGATCGTGGCCTGATACATAATTTATATACTGATCCATATCATCACTAACCGCTCTGAAAAATGCCCATACACGCATTTCACAATACCTGGCTCCGGAAAAGTTGACCGGATTATATGTATCAGAAAAACTGAAGTCCTTATCGGGTCCACTGTACAGGTCATTTGCCCTTGCAACATCAATAACATCAAGAGCATAAACACATTCGACAGCCGGGTCAAATATGCGGCTAAGGTCTTTCGAGGTGATCGCTATACTGTTCTTCTTGCCGGTTGCAAGTGGAAAAGTCATGATCCTTGCTTGATTAGCATGGGCACAGATGTAACCATCCGGGATAAGACGGGCTACCCATACTGCTCCTTTATTACCCGGCCCCTTGCCAATGATCTCAAATATCCATGCTTCATTCGGATCAGCTATTGAGAACGATTCTCCGGAGCTGGCATAACCATATTCTGAAACAAGTTCAGCTATGACTTTTATGGCTTCGCGTGCATTTTTGGCTCTCTGTAAGGCAAAATAAATCAAAGTACCATAATCTATCATTCCTTCCGGATCAACCATACTATGAATACCTCCGTAAGTTGTTTCTCCGATAGAAAGCTGATGTTCATTCATATTCCCTACTACCGAATAGGTATGAAGAACCTGGGGTATCCTTCCCATAAATTTTTGAGTATCCCACTCTATTACATCTACCATACTACCTGCAGGGTAATCTCTTGCCGGCCAGTAATAGAGTTCTCCATATAGTACATGGGAATCAGCCGAATAAGTTATCATTACAGATCCGTTTGTTGATGCTCCTTTTGTTACGAGGAAGTTTGTACAGGCTTTGGAAGTCTGTTGTGAAAAGAATCCGGCAATTAGTACTATTAATAGTATTGATGTCAGTTTTTTCATATTTATATTTGATTTAAGTATTTAATATTTCATTTTAAAATGAGCATTTGTTAAGAAGAAATGGATTCAAAA
>CAZTXH010000091.1:2475-7631 GCA_964617415.1 uncultured Rikenellaceae bacterium
CTGTTTTGGTTCCTGCAAAGGTAAAAAGACAGGGAATATTTCAAAGAGGGATTATATCATTTTAAGAATATCAATGATATTTTTTATTTTTTGGAAATCTGTTACCTGTTTTGAGAAGCCCGGTGTGTACCCAATATTGATTTCCTCCTTTCTGAATATCATTCCGCTTTCAATAGCTTTTCTGCCTGAAAGGTGAAATTCTGTTGCGCCTGTACTTCTTGCTATTTGTTCAATATTTGATTCATTAATCCCACTGCCGGGCATTATTATAATTCTTTTTCCTGATTTTTTGATGAGTTTCCTTATAAGATCCATGCCTTCATTAGCACTATTGGTTTGACCTGCGGTGAGAAGTCGTGAGGCACCTGTTGATATAACATCATGAAGTCCCCTTAACGGATCTGTACACATATCAAAAGCTCTGTGAAATGTAGCTGTCATCGGTTTGGCAAGTTCAATCATCTTAGCGGTACGTTCAATATCGATTTCACCATCAGACATCAATATACCAATAACAATCCCGTCTACTCCATATTCACCACAAATTTCAATGTCTCGTCTCATTATATCATATTCAAGATCAGTGTACAGGAAGTCGCCACTTCTTGGTCTTATAATAACATGCAGATCAATGGAGAGGTTATTTCTGACAGACGATATAGTCCCGCTTGAGGGAGTTGTTCCCCCTTCAAGCAAGTTGTTACATAGTTCAATACGGTGAGCACCTCCGTCTTGTGCATTTATTGCGGATTCCACACTGTCAACACAAACTTCGAGTTTAAAATTCATCATCTCCGTAATTAGGTATAATAAAAGTACCAATTTTTTCCTTATTATTGCACTGTACTAAAGTTGAAAATATGAAGCCTACACTTTTAGTATTAGCAGCTGGTATGGGTAGCCGTTATGGTGGTAATAAACAACTTGATGAAGTTGGCCCCTCAGGTGAGACAATTATTGATTATTCTATTTATGATGCTATACGGGCAGGCTTTGGAAAAATAGTCTTTGTTATCCGTAAAGATATTGAAGAGCAGGTAAAGGAAAGATTTGTCGAGAAGTTGCGGGATAAAATAATTGTAGACTATGTTTTCCAGGAGATAACTGACCTACCCGGGGGAGTAAAAGTTGCTCCGGAACGTAAGAAACCATGGGGGACAAGCCATGCAATACTTGTAACCAGGGAAAAAATAAATGAACCGTTCGGTGTTATCAATGCTGATGATTATTATGGTGTGGAATCATTTAAGATTCTTTATGATTTTCTTACCACAGATACAGATCCGAACTGTTATTGCATTGTAGGATATAAGCTTGGAAATACTCTTTCTGATCATGGTCATGTTAACCGGGGTGTATGTGAAGTTAGTAGTGACGGTTTACTGAAGAACATTGCTGAGGTACATGAGATTTCAAAAACCAAGGAAGGAGCACAAGCTCCCGGTAATGGTGGAAGTGATCTGCATTTTACTGGTAATGAAATAGTGTCGATGAACCTTTTTGGATTCAAACCTTCATGCTTTGATTTCCTGGGTAAAGAATTCAGGAATTTTGTCAACAAATATGGAATGGATCCTAAATCTGAACTTGATATTCCAACCTCACTTGACAGATTTGTAAAAAGTGGCGATCTGACCATTAAAGTTCTGGAAAGTAATGAAAGATGGTTTGGTGTTACGTACAGGGAAGATAAACCTTATGTTGTTGAGAGTATCAGGCAGATGATAAGAAAAGGTGTATATCCGGCCAGGATATATTGACCCCCGGGGGTTCTACCACATAAAATCACAATTATAAATACTTATATTTCCCACATTATCAGACACTTTAAGCGTCAGGTTGTGTTTGGTACCTTTTGTTATTCTTACAGGATCAAACCTGTAAATAAGAACATTGTTTTTCTGGTCATATTCAAATAATGCCCAGTTTCCATCTAACATTGGTTCATATGTATTTATGCCGGAAAGATCATCATGAATTTTTATCCTTAGTTGCTTTTCTCCAGTAAGGTTAATATCTGCTGTCAAACCATTGGCTGATATCAATGGAGGGACGGTGTCAATATCGATACAAAACATACCAAATGAAGAGGGCTTTGCAGTAATTACTCCATTATTGAATGTGCTGCTCAGGGCACTTTTTTTGAAGTCATCACTAAGTTGTACGATAAGCAGTTTTGATTCTTTTCCATCAGGTATTAAAGTTGGCTTTATTGTCAATGTATATGGTTTATGGACAGGAGTGTAACGGTTATGTATATGATGAATATCTGATAACATTTCATCATTACCTGAAGTCTTTTTATATTTAAAATATAATGTATCATATAAAGCACCGGCAGGAAAGGATATTGAAACATCTTCAGTATTAAACCTGTTTGACCTGTTATATGGCATGATATACTCACTATTATCCGGATAAACAGTACTTTCCTGGATTTTATGTGGGATTCCTTTCACTTTAAATGACAGTGTTGATCTGTTATTATGAATATCGGATAAGATTATTTCAATATGATATGTTCTGTCCTCATCGAAATTGAATATTCCTCTGTTAATAACATCCTGGTAAACACTTAATTTATCATTTGGTAAAATAAAAGTCCTCTGGTAACGTATTCTCTCTTTTATATAAGTCTCGTAATCAATATGACTGTTTATATACCTTGTTTCGTTGAATGAAAATTCATCCATAACATATCTAAATAACGATACACTGTCGATTTTCATTTCAATCGCATAAACCGCACATTTATTATAACTGTCGTTAAGAAGGTCATAAGCTTTAATCCCAAATCCTGCTGGTCCACTTATTTTTATCTCACTATTTGCAGGTATATAATAATTGCCATGACCTCCTGCAACTTTATATTTCTTTATATTATTATGATTATTAATGAGAGAATTGTTGGTTGCCGGATAGACTGCAAGATTTTCAATTACAGGTACTATATTATCACCTGTTCCGAAATCATATAAAAGAGGATTGACAGGATTCTCTGATTCCGATTTTCGAATTTCATAGTGTAAATGGGGTCCTGATGAACTGCCTGTATTACCTGAATATGCAATGAGATCTCCTTGTTTAAAAAGAAATTTATCCTTCGGAGGATATACTGTTATCCTGTAACTCTTCTTTTTATACTGTTCATTTACAATGTATTCTTCAACTTCCGGAATAAACTTGTCGAGATGACAATAAACCGTTGAATAACCTGATAGATGTCTCAAATAGAGTGCTCTTCCAAATCCTCCCGGTGAAATGCTGATCCTGTATATATATCCTGAAGCAGTAGCAACTACTTCTTTACCTGTAACTCCCTGAGTTTTTATATCGATGCCTGAGTGAAAATGATCTGATCTGAGTTCGCCGAAATTTGCTGATAGAGATAATGGAATCTTAACAGGTGTGATAAAGAGTGTTTTATCTTTGGGGTTTTCTGTTAATATACTGAATAACAGTACAAAAGACATTATCAATTTTATCAGGATCATATATTTGAAATGGTTATTTATTTGAAGATGCAAATCTAACTTTATGCTTCAATATGGCAAACTATTTATACCAATTTTTTGAAAATATCATTAACAGTATTACCTTTGTATTAAAGATTGAGCTATGTCCGATAAGGGTTATGAGCAATTACAAATATTGAACAAGAAGCTCGATGAATTGTTAAATAAATATCATAATCTGAAAGCGGAATGTGATGATCTTAAAAGCAGGAATGAAGAACTAAAGAATATTCTTCAGGAACGTGAGGCCAGAATTAAGGAATTGGAAATTAATTACGAAAGGGTAAAATTATCAGGAGCATTATTGGGTGAAAGTGAAAATGCTTCAGAGGCGAAGAAGAGGATAAATGAACTTGTGCGGGAAATTGACAAATGTGTTGCTCTTTTAAATAGATAAAATATAACAATGGATGATAAGCTTTCGATCAGAGTAAATATAGCGGACAGGTATTATCCATTAAAGGTAGAAAGGGAAAACGAAGAAAAGATAAGGAAAGCTGCCAGAATGATAAATGATAAGGTGCTGCAATATAAGCAGAGATACACTGATAAGGATGTACAGGATTTTCTGGCGATGGCTGCCCTGCAATATGTGATAAAGCTTACTGAGGAAGAGGAAAAACTTGAAAATGATTACCTCCCGGATACCATAAAAGAACTGATACAGAAAATCGATACGGTTCTTGAAATAAAAGAGTAACGGCGTTCTTTAAAATATATTAAAATAGTGCCCGCACTGTTTCTTCATTCATTTTTGAAACTCAACAGTTTAAACTTTGGAGCGATCCTTAGTTCAGTTAGAGCAGGCCTCATCCCGAGCAATCGGGATCCCGAGTATTCGGGACAGTGGAAACTCGACCTGGAATAGGAGCTCCATCCATGTATGAGATGGGGTTTTTTAAAAGTTGAAGGAACTTTGCGGGTTTTTTTATTCTGGTTCCTGGCTGTGCCCACCGAAGCCTTGGCGAAGGTGGGTTCAATGTTGAAATCCTTCAGTTCCCCTCCTGGGAGAGCCTGTCCCGCGAAGCTTTAGCGGAGCGGGAGGTAAGGGGTGGGTTAATAAACAACAAGCAACAAACAACTATTAGTAACAGACATTTTTAAATCAAAATATATGACAACATTATCAATAATAGAACTTGGTGGCGGACTGGTAATTGCATTTTGTGCAGTATCACTGGTACTTGGCTTCGGACTTTCATACCTGCTATGGATAACGGCACTTAGAAATAAGAGCAAAAGAATGATAGCGGATGCAGAGGCAGAAGCAGAGGTAATACGAAAAGAAAAAATTCTTCAGGCGAAAGAGAGATTCCTTCAGCTTAAAACAGAACATGAAAAAGTAATTAACGAAAAGAACGGTAAGATAGCACAGGCAGAAAACAGGATTAAACAAAAAGAACTGTCTCTTTCACAGAAGATTGAAGAGACACAAAGAAGGAAAAATGAAGCCGATGCTATCAGGGAGAATCTGAATAATCAGCTCACCCTCATTGATAAAAAATCCGGGGAGTTGGAGAAGCTACATAGACAACAGGTGGAACAACTTGAAGCTATCTCTGGTCTTTCGGCTGAGGATGCTAAGAGCCAGCTAATAGAATCACTGAAAGAGGAGGCAAAAACTGGTGCCATGTCATACAT
>CAZTXH010000092.1:0-855 GCA_964617415.1 uncultured Rikenellaceae bacterium
GGTATGACATCACATGCAGCCCTGGTTGCCAGGGGTTGGGGTAAATGCTGTATTGTGGGAGCAGGAACACTTAATGTGAATTCAAAAGCAAAAACAGCAAAAGTGGCTAATTCAGATATAGTGATCAAAGAAGGTGATCT
This sequence comes from uncultured Rikenellaceae bacterium, assembly GCA_964617415.1. Taxonomy (GTDB): domain Bacteria; phylum Bacteroidota; class Bacteroidia; order Bacteroidales; family VadinHA17; genus LD21. Next base: position 141 of record CAZTXH010000092.1, read on the forward strand.
TATTACTCTCAACGGTACAAAGGGTAATGTCTATACAGGAGAATTAGCTCTTATGGATGCTTCAGAAAACCCGAGGTTCAAGGAATTCATGAGTATTGTTGATAAACACCGTACAATGGGTGTTCGTACTAATGCTGACACTCCTGAGGATGCACAAGTGGCACGTGATTTTGGAGCTGAAGGTATCGGACTTTTCCGTACTGAACATATGTTTTACGGCAAAGGTTCTGAAGAACCACTATTCCTGCTTCGTAAGATGATCCTTAGTGCAAATGAAGCAGAGCGTCGTAAAGCCCTTGATGATCTGTTCAATTATGTAAAAAAGGATATGAAGTCTACACTGGAAGCAATGGATGGATTATCCGTAACTTTCAGGTTGCTTGACCCACCACTTCATGAATTTGTTCCGCAGAGTGCAGATAAACAGGAAGAACTCGCTAAAGCTCTTGGTATAGATGCAGAAAACGTGAAAAAAAGAGGTGAGGCGCTGCATGAATCAAACCCGATGATGGGCCATCGCGGAGTCCGTCTCGGAGTAACCTATCCTGAAATTACAGAGATGCAGACAAGGGCAATGCTTGAGGCAACAATGGAACTTGTCAAAGAAGGGAAACAACCACATCCTGAACTGATGGTACCGGTTACATGCGATGTATCGGAACTTGATATTACAAAGAAAGTTGTGGATAAGGTGTATGATGAGGTTTGTAAGAGG
>CAZTXH010000092.1:865-5481 GCA_964617415.1 uncultured Rikenellaceae bacterium
CAATGATAGAGATACCTCGTGCAACCCTACTGTCAGATAAAATGGCAAAAACTGCCGAGTTCTTCTCATTCGGTACAAACGACCTCACACAGATGACATACGGTTTTAGCCGTGATGATATCGGAGGTTTTCTCAATGACTACCTCGATAAGAATATGCTTTCTGCGGATCCGTTTCAGACAATCGACCAGGATGGTGTAGGACAGCTTGTTACGATGTCGGTCCAGAAAGGAAGATCAACAAGACCCGATCTTAAGATAGGTATCTGTGGAGAACAGGGAGGTGATCCCGCATCAGTTGAATTTTGCTTTAAGAACAAGCTAACTTATGTCAGTTGTTCACCTTTCAGAGTTCCGATTGCAAGACTTGCTGCAGCACAGGCTGCTATAAAAGCAGGGAAATAATTTAATCAACATAAGATTGATAAGATGATAGGGGCGTTAAATTCAACGCCCCTGCATCTTTTGCATGGCTGCAAACTAACCTGATCGTTGATAAAAACCAACTTATGAATTATATATAAAAGACACATGAGAAATAATAAACCCTATCTAAAAAGCAAAATTATATGAATTATCAACTTATAAATCCACGAATTAATATTTTAATAACTTTACACCTCTTTATTCTAAAAATATTATATTAACATGATAGCATTAAAAGATTTATCTGAATATGGCATTGATGATGTAACAGAAATAGTACATAATCCTGATTATAACATACTTTTTGCTGAAGAGACAAAACCCGGCATAGATGCATCTGAGAAAGGGATTATTACAAGAACTGGTGCTGTATCTGTTGATACAGGTGTTTTTACAGGGCGCTCTCCAAAAGATAAATATGTAGTGATGGACGATAAAACCAGAAATACTATCTGGTGGAAATCGGATAAAGCTAAAGTCTCTGATAATAAACCAATATCACAGGAAATATGGCAGCATTGTAAAGATATTTCGGCAAGGCAGCTTTCAGGGAAAAAAATCTTTGTTGTGGATTGTTACTGTGGGGCAAGTAAAAGTTCGAGGTTAAATGTCAGATTTATTACAGAAGTAGCATGGCAGGCACATTTTGTGAAAAACATGTTTATCAGACCGGAACAGGAAGAGCTTAAAAACTTCAAGCCAAATTTCGTTGTGCTCATGGCATCGAAGGCTGTAAATCCTGACTGGGAGAAACAGGGTCTGCACTCACAAAACTTCGTATTCTTCAATCTCACAGAAAATATGGCGGTAATAGGAGGGACATGGTATGGTGGAGAAATGAAAAAAGGAATATTCTCGGTGATGAACTACTATCTGCCGCTCAAGGGGATAGCCACAATGCACTGTTCTGCGAATGTTGGAAGCAAGGATGATGTTGCAATATTCTTCGGCCTTTCAGGAACAGGTAAAACAACTCTTTCAACTGATCCTGACAGAGCCCTTATCGGAGATGATGAACATGGATGGGACGATGAAGGTATCTTTAATTTTGAAGGAGGCTGCTATGCAAAATGTATAAAACTTAGCAAGGACGCTGAACCAGATATATATAATGCTATAAGAAGAGACGCTCTTCTTGAAAACCTTGTCATTCTTCCTGATGGTACAATAGATTTTGATGATGACTCAAAGACAGAAAATACAAGAGTCTCCTACCCTATTTATCATATCCAAAATATTGTAAAACCAATTTCCAAAGCCGGACATGCCACAAAAGTGATCTTTCTGACGGCAGATACTTTCGGTGTACTGCCACCTGTTAGTCGTCTTTCAGAAGAACAGACCAAATACTATTTTCTTAGCGGTTATACTGCTAAGGTTGCAGGTACAGAAAGAGGTATAATAGAACCTGTTCCTTCATTTTCAGCATGCTTTGGGGCAGCATTTCTTTTGCTCGATCCAATAATATATGCAAACGAACTTACAAAGAAGATGAAAATGAATAGTGCTGAAGCATGGCTTGTAAATACAGGGTGGATAAGAGGTCCTTATGGTACAGGAAACAGGATTGACCTTAAATCTACAAGATGTATTATCAATGCAATACTCGATAATTCAATTAAAAAGAGTGAATTCCATACCTTGCCTGTCTTCAAACTCAGCATTCCATCAAATGTGAATGGAGTTGATGATGAAATACTTGATCCTTCAAACGGTTGGGAGTCAAAAACAAAATGGAATATTGCAGCTACTGACCTTGCCTTGAAATTCATAAATAATTTCAGCAAATTTACCTCAAATCCCGAAACAGCAAGCCTTGTTGAATATGGACCGGGAATTTGAGATTAATGTGATTCTGATTATTTCATAATTAATACAGCGGATGCATATTATCATAATTATTATCGCCCTGCTCCTGGCATATCTGCTGGGTTCAATTCCCACAGCAGTATGGGTGGGAAAAGCTTTTCATGGGATAGATGTAAGGGAGCATGGTAGTGGTAATGCAGGTGCAACGAATGTGATCAGGGTTCTCGGATGGAAAACCGGAGTACCTGTCCTTTTGATAGATATGGCCAAAGGATGTCTTGCAGCATTGATACCACTTTTTATGCATCTCGCTTCTGCAAGAAGCACTGCACTCATTAATTTACAAATCTTTTGTGGTTTAGCTGCAATTACAGGTCATATGTTCCCGGTTTTTGCCGGATTCAAAGGGGGGAAAGGCGTGGCTGCAGCTGCCGGGGCAATTTCGGCTATTCATCCTCCTGTCACACTTGTTTGTCTTGGAATCTTTATACTAGTTTTCCTGATAACAGGTATTGTATCAGTTTCATCAATGAGTGCAGGTATTGTTTTTCCGGTACTGCTTTTTACATTTTTTAATACACCCTCACTCCTGTTCAAAATATTTTCAGTTTTTATTGCGGTGGCATTACTCATCAGCCACAGGAATAATATCAAAAGACTCATTAAAGGAGAAGAAAAGAGGCTCTTTCAAAAAAAGCCAAAAGATTAAAACTGTTCCAGTATCTCTATTCTTTTCCGGATGGGCGGGTGAGTTGCAAACAGTGAGGATACAGAAACCTTGAATTTTTTATTTCCTATCTGTGGATTTTCAATAAACATCTGGGCAACATCTTTTCGCTGAACAGCTTCAATTGTCGGATCAGCTGATATCTTCCCAAGTGCAGAGGCCAGAGCCAGGGGATTTCTTGTCAGCTCAGCTGATCCTGCATCGGCCATATATTCTCTTTTTCTCGAGAGAGCAAACCTGAATAATGTAGCTATGAGGTAACCTATTGCCGCCAAAATAAGTGCGATGATTATTGAGGCTCCTCCACCACCTTTCCTATTACCACCTCTCGAAAGGGCGCCAAAACGCATTGATCTGAACAATGTTTCAGAAACAAAAGCAAAGATCCCGACAAACACAATAGAGATTATCAGCAACCGGACGTCACGGTTCCTTATATGAGTAAGTTCATGTGCTATTACAGCTTCCAGCTCCCTGTCATCCAGTTTGTTTATGATACCTCGTGAAAGTGATACCGTATATGTTTTCGGATTTATCCCGCTGGCAAACGCATTCAGTGAATCATCTTCAATGATATTAACCTTTGGCATTGTCATCCCGGCAGCAATACAAAGGTTTTCCACGAGGTTATAAACTCTCTTGTTCTCTTTTCGTTCAAGAGGTTTTGAAGCTGTAGCCTTGTTTATCATAGCAGTATGTGAAAACCATGCTATTGTAAACCAAATAATTACACCTAAGGATACCCAGGGAACCGTACGCAGGAACCTATTGTTAACCACCGGTAATAAATTATAATGTTCCGCAGTCTCTGAAAAATAATGTGATTGTCCAAGCGAGGTTAAAAAAAAGAAAAGCCATGTTAGTCCCAGGAAAACAACCGGGAACATAAATAAGATAATTATAGAATTGGTATTATTTCTCCAGATCTGGCTCTGTAATCCAAAATATTTCATAAACAGGTTTAAAATTTTATCTGTGGAGGTTTTTCTACTGCTTCACGTTCGTCGCCAAGTTCGAACATAAGCTCACGCTTAAAACTAAAAAGTGATGCAACAATATTGGAGGGGAAAACCTCGGTAGCCACATTCAGTTCCTTAGTTGCCGAATTAAAGAAACGACGTGCGGCTGCAATTTTGTTCTCAACATCTGATATCTCATTTTGCAAATCGAGGAAATTCTGACTTGCTTTAAGGTTAGGATATGCTTCAACGGAAACTTTAAGTCCTTCCAAAGCGGTCGAAAGTTTTGTTTCTGCCTGGATCTTTTCATTTATTGTTGTAGCCTTTATTGCATTTGCACGTGCTTCGGTTACTTCAGTCAAAACACCTCTTTCATGCTTCATATACCCTCTTACTGATTCAACCAGCTGAGGTATCAGATCATGCCTTTGCTTAAGTTGAACATCAACATCAGCAAATGCCTGTTCTCTGTTATTTCTGAGTTTTACCAAACGGTTATAAAGTGATACTAACCATAATATCAACAGAACAACTACACCAAGAATAATTAAGAATATTGCCATCTTGATTAATTTAAGTTATTGATTCAAAATATTAGATATAAATTTTAAAGAGCCAAAGATATTAAATATTGCTATATTTAGCTGTCCTCAAAAATGATTTTTTTGAAGAAATTCAACGAATCCAACGAGATAA
>CAZTXH010000092.1:5491-7627 GCA_964617415.1 uncultured Rikenellaceae bacterium
AATGAATAATGCGGAGAAAATGCTAGAACTTATGACCAGCCGTCAGAGCGACCGGAAGTATAGTAATAAACCTGTCGATAAAGAACAACTTAACAGGATAATAGAGGCTGGGAGAATGTCTCCTTCGGCCTGTAATGCACAGCCATGGAAATTCATCGTAGTTACCGATCCGGAACTGATAAAACTGCTTGCCGAAGCTGCCTCTGCAAAAATACTGGGGATGAACTCCTTTGTAGCACAAGCAATGGCAATAATAGTCATCGTAAGGGAAAAAGCTAACTTTTCATCAAAAATAGGAGGAACTATAAAGAGTAAAGATTATTCGTTGATAGATATTGGCATAGCATCAGAAAATATCTGTCTTCAGGCCAGAGCAGAAGGACTCGGATCATGTATGATCGGTTGGTTCGACGAGGATGTTGTAAAAAAGATCCTAAGTATACCTAAAAACAAACGAGTTTTGCTCCTCATTACCCTCGGATATTCATTGAGTGACCGGAGAACAAAAAGAAGGAAACCTAAGGAAGAGGTGGTTAGCTATAATAAGTATTGAAATACCCCTTTATATTACTTAGCTTAACTTCTCCAGAGCCATCTTCATTCTCTTAAGTGCCTCAACAAGAAGTTCTTCAGATGTAGCATAGGATATTCTGATACAGCTCGGTGCACCAAAGGCATCTCCACATACAACAGCAACCTGTGCTTTATCAAGCAGGTAAAGAGCAAGATCAATTGAACTGGTTATTTTTGTTTCACCATCCGATTTTCCCAGGAAATAGGATATGTCAGGCATAACATAAAAAGCTCCCTGCGGTATTCTCACTTTTATCCCTTTTATATTTCTCAGCAATTTACATACAATATCCCTGCGGTGCATAAATGCATCACGCATCTTCTTTTGTGAACCATCATCACTTTGTAATGCAGCCAGTGCAGCTCTCTGTGCTATGCTACATACTCCAGAAGTAAATTGACCCTGTAGCTTATCAACAGCTCTGGCAAGCCATACAGGTGCTCCTAAATAACCTATTCTCCACCCTGTCATGGCATATCCCTTCGACATTCCATTTACCGTTATCACCCGGTCATAAATAAAATCAAAAGATGCCATGCTGACATGTTCTCCCTTAAAAAGGATATGTTCGTATATCTCATCAGATAATAGATATAAACCATCATGTTTTTGCACTACCTCTGCAATCTCTTTCATCTCTTCCCTTGTATAAACCATCCCTGTTGGATTAGATGGTGAATTGAAGATTATGAGCCTGGTATTTTTTGTGATTACAAGTTCCAGTTGCTCGTGAAGCACTTTAAAATCATTGTCCAGGGTTGTCTCAATGACTACAGGTTTTCCACCTGCAAGAATGATCTGGTCATAATAACTTACCCAATAAGGTGCCAGGATGATAACTTCCTCTCCGGGATTAACAAGCGATAGTATAATATTGACAATCGAATGTTTGCCACCTGCTGATACCACTATCTGATCCGGATTATAATTAATCCCGTTTTCCTCTTTGAACTTTTTTGATATAGCTTCACGGAGATCATTATATCCGGGTACTGGCGGATACTTGGAATAGTTATCATCAACAGCTTTCTTGGCAGCTTCCTTGATATATTCAGGTGTATAAAAATCGGGTTCTCCAAGACTCAGACTGATAATATCAATCCCCTTTGCTTTCAGCTCCCTGCTTTTCTGAGCCATCGCCAGTGTCTGGGAAACGGAGAGAGATTTTATTCTTTCTGACAAATGTTCCATAATAGATTTCGGATTTGAGATTTTTGGCTTCAAGATAAATGATCCATTTAAAAGTACAAAAGAATAAATTAAGTTTGTATTTTTATTTATAAATATAATTACAGATGGATCTATTAATGGATATTATTAAAATAACTGTTCCTGCTTTACTGGTTATGATAACAGCCTGGCTGATAATCTGGTATCTCTTAAAGAATGATCAGGATAAAAGAAGGCAGGAACTGATACTCCAGAACAGCCGGACGGTTATTCCGATAAAGCTACAGGCTTACGAAAGGATTGTACTTTTCCTTGAGAGAATATCTCTTGAATCAATGCTGGTCAGGATCAATTCTCCCGGGATGAGTGCTGCTCAGCTTCACTCATCGCTC
>CAZTXH010000093.1:0-2402 GCA_964617415.1 uncultured Rikenellaceae bacterium
ACCCTCAACTGTGATACCTCCCGGTGCATTCGCACTTGTTGGTATGGCTGCTGTATTTGCCGGAACATCACATGCCCCCATTTCTGCTATTCTTCTTCTTTTTGAAATGACAGGTAATTATCAGATACTTCCTCCACTCATGGTTACATGTGTTATTTCAGTCATCCTGGTAAGGTGGATATCAAAACCATCAATCTATACACTTAAATTACTGCGACGTGGCATAGATGTAGAAAAACAGGTTGAGCTGGATCTTATGGATAGCATAACTGTTTCCGATGCAATGATAAAAGATGTAATTGCAGTTAATGAAACTGATAGTGTAAGAAACGTAGGATTGAAGATCAAGAAGACAAACCACAGGGGATTTCCTGTATTATCTGACGAAGGCAAACTGGTAGGTATGGTTACACGCCAGGATATTAACCACGCTTTACAGAGCGGGGATGCAGATTCCGAAGTTAAAAAAGTGATGACAACAGATATTATTTTTTGCCTTCCAAATGAGAGTCTTAAAACCGCACTTAATAAGATGGCAAAAAGGAATATAGGCCGTATTCCTGTGGTAAAGCAGGGAACTACTGAAGATATTATTGGTATCCTGACACGAAAAAGTATTATAACCGCATATAACTATTCACTTGACCGTATATCAGGAAACAATAAATGATGTCTATAATCGCTTAAGGGTTTCAAGCATTGCCACAACATTCTCAAAAGGCACATTTGCCTGGATATTGTGTACGGTATTAAATACAAATCCTCCGTTCTTATTCAATATATCACATTGCCGTTTAACCTGTTCCTTAACCTGATCAGGTGTTCCGAATGCAAATACTCCCTGGGTATCAACTCCCCCGCCCCAGAAAATTATATCGTCACCATATTTCTGCTTCAGTAATACAGGATCCATGCCCGATGCATTTATCTGAACAGGATTTATAATATCAAATCCTGCTTCAATAAAGAGAGATAACAGCGATTCTACAGAACCACAGGAGTGTTTAAACGTTTTCCATTGTGTATTCTGATGGATCCAGTCATTAACCTTTTCATAATATGGTACCCATACTCTACTGAATGTTTCAGGAGAACAGAAAGTTGAATTCTGGGTACCAAAATCTGCTCCACAGATATAGACAACATCAATCTTATTTCCAATAACATTGTATAATTTCTCCAGATTTTCTATAGCGATATCTGTTTCCCTGTCATAAATCTCTTTTATAAAATCCTCCCTTGTAAGCGTGGAGATATACCACTCTTCTACTCCCCTGATACCTTTGGGATATTTTAATTGAACTGCCGGTACTAGTGCAATATCACCCAGTGCAGTTCCCCCCGGATTTGCAATAACTACTTTTGAATATGGCTCAACAGTTTCAACCTGGTTTTTCCAGTAGTTAAGATCATGATCTGTTATAAACCCGAATTCCTCAAGATTGTCTTCCACCTTCAGTGTAGCATCATCAATGGGTTGCTGCCTGTCAAGCGCATCAAAAAAGAATCCTGTTTTAGGCATCATGGCACTTGCCGGCACTGAGGTATCTCCTTCAGGATGTATCAGCATATCCCCGTTATTGTTGAATGTACAATTAAATTCACCCGGCAGGAGAACCTCCTGCCCCCAGAATGTCTTATGTACTTTCCAGTCTTTATTGGGGATACCAAACATATTATTCTCCCCTGATAATCCTAAAATATCAACACCCATAGTATCAACCAGTTCCATGTCCACTTCGCCAAGCATCTGATATGGTTCAATAACCTTAACAGGTCTTTTTTCAAGACCATAATATTCGCGGAGTTTTTCGACAATCAAAACATGAATACCTGATACCGGGGTTGCACCAAAATCAACAACTATCCTGTCGGGCTGTTCATGATTTATTGTTTTCAGAAATTGCTTTTTTGAATCAGATATCATATCAGATTTTTAAATATTCATATAAAAACCTTCCCCATCATTTGCAAGACAATCTTCTGTGCAGATTATTATTTCAAACCTGTATTGTTAATATGGAAATAGTCATATGCCACTTCAAAAGGTTCCTGCTGCTGACTTCCGGGCTGCTGTGTTGGTACCCTCGACATGAAATTAGCTAATCGCGGATCAGGGACACCGTTGCATACAGCCATCCCGGCTTTTATATCCTTCAACATTATTTCAGCCGAGCCCACATCAGTATAATTTTTACCATCTGGTGAACATGATGCAGTGTAAGAAGCACCTTTCTTTTCTAATCTCAGGAAAATAATATTATCTTCCTTAATTATCCCTGACATATTAAGGGCCGCAGCATTCTTCTGATATCTATCCTCTTCAACGACCAGTAAAACAGAACCTGACTGGCGTCCCTGCCCCATGAAACCCCATATACCAGATCTTCCGCTACCTGCAC
>CAZTXH010000093.1:2412-4339 GCA_964617415.1 uncultured Rikenellaceae bacterium
CACTATATACCAGTTTTACATAATTATCATCATCCTGATAGGCAATTAATCCTCCGTTCTGCGTAAATCCGGATGGTCTTCTTGAAAAAACAAGTTTCGATTCAATTGTCCAGTCGCTGTTGGCATCCTGCAGCAGAAGATTTTCAGCATTATTGCTTGATCCCTGCAGATCTCCATTTTCACCTGTAATAACCAGGTAACCCGGTTTCTTTGAAAGGCTCCAGTGTTCCGGATTTTCCCTTATCCAGTTCCATTGTTTCCCTGGAACATCATTATTAAACTCGTCTTCAACAGACCTGGTTCCAAAATTTACATAATATATATTCTTTTGAACTGTGATATTGTCAGTCAACGTTACAACCGCTGTTCCGGGAATTTTCTCAGCCTGGTCAACATCAACAATTATATCCGAACCTGATGCTGTTGCTGTTACTCGTGGTACTGCTGATCCTGCCTTTAAAAGAAAGCTATATGTATGATTATCAGTATTAAAATTTGATATCTTCTTTCCCCTGACTGAGATACCTGTAGCTTTAAGATCAGGCATTACTTTCAAAGGATAGCTGTTAGACAGTGTAACGCCATCTATTGTAACATATGCAAATATCGATGCCAGCCCTACTCCTTTTGCCGTTACCCTGCCTTGTTCATCAACACTAGCAACCGAAGGATTATTACTTTTATAAATCACCTTTGCATCCTCTATATCATAAAAGCTGTCATCCGACATTGATGCTGTCACACTGGTTTGTACCGTATTTCCCTGTCTGAGAACCACTTTTCCGCACTCAGCAACCACAGTTTTCAGTACCGGCTTAAAGTTACCGCTCATCACTGCTTCAACAGTACCCCTGATATCCTTCGATGACGCTCCAATCTCAAACAGGTATTTTCCCTGGTCGAAGGTTATCCTGTCATTCTCACCATCCCAGAACCAGAGGTCGGCACAGTTTATATTGATATATACCGTTTTGGTCTGGCCAGCCGGTATCGTAACCCTTTTAAATCCCTTCAGTCTCTTGATCGGTCTTTTAAGCGATGCCGGGCTATCCGGTGTCCTCACATATACCTGTACCACTTCATCACCATCATAATTCCCGGTGTTTTTCACATCGACATTTATTGTGACCTTGTCATTAGGGGTAATTGTAGTTTCACTTATTGAGAAATTATTGTACTCAAAACTTGTATAGGAAAGTCCATAACCAAATTCATAAGATACATCTTTGTCAAAGTACCAGTACGTCCTTCCATTTACATTATTCCCGTCTCTAAGGTTATAATCTGTTATTTCCGGAAGATCATCCAGAGATTTATACCATGTTGCATTGAGCTTACCGCCCGGATTAGCATCTCCGAACAATATGTTAGCCATTGCTGTTCCCTGTGCCTGACCGTTGAAGCCTGTCCAGATAATACCTGCGACATTGGGATTATCCTTAAACTGCTCAACTTCAACCATTCCCAATGTCTGCATAATCACAATAGTATTTGGATTTGCTTCTGCAACAGCATCGATAAGCTGGTCCTGATTACCGGGTAGATCGAGTGTAAGCCTGTCGCCTTCTTCTCCTGCTGTCTGATCATCGGTACCTGTGAAGACTATTGCAACATCTGCCTCTTGTGCCATAGCTAAGGTTTCATCATCAATTGGAGCCATTGTACTTGCCCTGTAAACAAGATATAAGGTTTGTTCACCTGTAACTTCAAGCCTGTTTATTTTCCCTTCTATTGTCCTGGGTCGTGCGAAAGGACCACCCATCCTTCCACCTGTACTACCTTGTGCATCAAATGTCGCAACCAGATTACCAGTCGGAGAGCCTAATCTTGCCTCCACCGAACCACCGGCAGCAGGGATTACCAGTCTTATTTTTATCTTTTCCATGCCTGTCAGATCAACTCCGGCATACGCTGTCCAGTCTCCATT
>CAZTXH010000093.1:4349-7617 GCA_964617415.1 uncultured Rikenellaceae bacterium
ACTGAATTTTCATCACTCATACCTGATCCTATTGTTATACCATCTGCTGATGCAGTAAACTTTGTTGCATCATATGTTTTTGTTGATCCGTCACCCTTAACAATTTCGAAATCATTGACAAAGAACAGGTTACTTCTGGTTAATGTATTTGCGCCGGCACTGTAAAGTACTTCCACCGCCAATCCTTTTTCTGAAAAATAGTTTTTGACCCCGGCAAGCAATGTAACTATATTTTTCTCTTCCGGCCTCCCGGAATATGGTCCAAGTTCCACCCTATCGGCCAGAGGACCTATTATTGCAATTTTCTCTATCTCATCTGCGTTGACAGGAAGAACCTTTCTGTTGGTTTCAGCTACGATTTCATTTTTCAGCAAAACCGGTGTTTTTTCAGCAACTTCAATTGCAAATGCCACGTGACCGGGGGAATTAACCACATCAGGCTGGATGTTTTTATATGGCACCATACTTTTCGGATCATATTCACCCAGTCTCATTCTTATAGTAAATATATTTACCAGGGCCAAGTCCATATCTGCTTCAGTAATTAAACCTTCATTAAGGGCATCAAGAGCATATGTCTGGTAATAACTTCCGCAATCGGTATCAACACCTGATTTAAGCCCCATAGCTGTTGCCTCGGCAGATGTCGAAGCATAGAGATGTCCTGTTTCAATATCCTCAATTGCACCGCAATCACCTGTTACATAGCCATTAAGTCCATATGTTTTTCGTGCTATTGTATCTACTAAATATCTGCTGGCAGATACCGGTACATCATTAACAGCATTGTAAGCAGTCATTATACCTGGTAATCCATCTTTTTCTATAAGAGTCCTGTAAGGAGCCAGGTAATACTCCCTCATATCCCTGTCATCCATATCGGAACTGCCTACATGACGGTTAAATTCGCTGTTATTGGCAAAATAATGTTTTCCGCAGGGTACTGCCTTAAGATATACTGGATCATATCCCATAAGACCGTGTATAAAACCACCTCCGATCTCTGAAATAAGGAAAGGGTCCTCTCCAAATGACTCTCCTGTTCTTCCCCACCTTGGATCCCTTACAGGTTCTATAACAGGTGACCAGTATGTAAGATTTGAAATTACTGTGTAGTTAAATGCACGGGCTTCTTCAGAAATGACCGTAGTTTCACTTTCCATTAATTCCGGATCCCACGAAGATCCAAGGGATGCACTGCTTGGAAATGAAGTTGCCGGTCCGGCATTAGGATTAAACATTGGCACTACACCATGTAGAGCTTCTCCCCATACATTATAGGTATTAATGCCCAATCGTGGTACAGGAACCATACTGTTACCAAGTAAACTCTGTTTTTCCTCAAGTGTCAACCTGGATACAAGGTCAGAAGCTCTTTCCTCAAAGGAATAAGCTGTGTTTAGATAACCCGGTTTTTTAATATTCTCACTGCCAGGCATAAAGGCCATAATCACACAACAGCAAAAAATGATAAATACCGGTTTGATAAATTGTTTTTCCATTATATTGTTATTTGATTATTATAAAGGTACCTGAAATCTTTTAAATTTGTTTAAATGAATTCAGAGTACAATATACCAGAACCTTTTCAATTTAATCCCTTAAAACATCATCTTGCATATATCAGGGAGTATACATTCAACAAAATACCTGAAGATAATAAAACAGATATTAAAAAACTGGTCAGGGAACTTAAACATATCGGAACATCAGTTATGGATGTTTATTCAGGGAGATTATCAATAAAAGATATCTGCAGGGAGATCATTGAATTTCTGGACACTGAAAAGCTAAATGAAAAAAAAGCTTATTCTGAATGGACAGGGAAAAGGTATAATGATTACAGAATATTCATGCTGTCGGACAAATCTCAATGGATGCTTAAATACAATAATGATGAATCGAGATATGTTCATATTTTTCCTACAAGACTAAGTCCACATACATTCAGGGTAAAAGCCAACACTCTGAAATCGGCAATTCTGTATTATATAATTATTGGAAAGGATTACATTTCCCGCAGGGACCTTAACTATGCCCGATCGTTGCTGGATTTATCTCCTGTAAAGGATCCTGATGAAACGGAGGCTATTACTGAAATGATTGAAATATTGAGAAGTTAAAATAATCCAAATCTTAATTTCTATTACTCTATATTAAAATTTATTTCCATTTCAGATAACAGTAATTACTATTCGTTGATATCTCGTAAGACTTGGAGATGCATCATCACTTACTTCCAGTATTACATGTATTGTGTCACCTGTCTTTGCATTTGCCGGCACAACTACTGAGGTTTTCATATTACTTGCATTTTCTATAATCACATCTCCTTTATATGTACCCGCCTCTCTATACTGCCACCAGGAATATCTTAGATTATTATTGTCAGGATCGGTTGCTGTTGCTGTCAATATCATTTTGCTGCCAGGCTTTAAGGAAAAGTCAACAGGATTTTCCATACTTATAACGGGAGCATGATTGGCTTCTGAATAGTTTTTTACACACCAGTCAGCTCTGGCTGCAAAATCATTCTGCAGATCATCAATCCACCGAACCTGCGGAAAAGAAGTCTCATATTGTTCCGTAAACGGATTATAATCGGTTACTGATTGTCCATCTTCCCAACGATTAGGATTATCCGAAGATTTTACAAAACGTCCTCCTAATCCACCGAACGAGGGATCTTCCATACTTCTTAATCCATAATTCAGTATAAAGAAAAATGCCGGTGAATCCCCTTCTGAAATAAAATCAAATTGAGTACGGTTTCGTTGCTGGATTTCCTGAAGATTACCCTGAGTATGTTCCGGATCGCCTTCAATTTGTTGCTCATCACCCCATGTATAATAATTGTCCAGGAGAGGACCATGATTAAACTTAATGTTTTCGGCAATCCATGGGCCACTCAGATATTCTTTCAACGGTTCAGGAACAACCCTGTCCCACATATAAGCAAAACTCCAGAACTGTGCTGAATTATAAATGATTCTGATATCGGGCCAGTTTGGAGCTATATATTTGTTATATGTGGCATCCTGGTCGAGTATAGTATAAATAATTGTCTTTTCAGAAACTTTCTTATAGATATCACTCCAAGAAGTAGTGCTTTTATATTCATCTTCAATGGATTTCAGGGCACGTGCGAGGGTATTGGTTCCACCCCATATCTGAACATACACTGGCTCCGGCTTATTATCAAGAAGGATTTCCTTGATAAAGTCTGAACCTTCAGTATCGTGGGCCATTTCCCCTTCAAATTCTATAT
>CAZTXH010000094.1:0-7216 GCA_964617415.1 uncultured Rikenellaceae bacterium
TAATATAGTTTTTGACAAAATTAGTTATTTAAAAGGTTTATTTTTACCGAGATCAAAAATAAGTATGTTAAAACTGATATTATATCTAAGGCCATTTGCATTATACCTGCTCATTTTATGGATAATAGCTATCATTGTTATCTCATCAATCCCTTCTATACCAGTATTAAAGATCCAAACCGCAAAATCAGATATCCGGCTTGATTACCTGATCCATTTTATTGAATACGGGTCGCTGGCATTCCTGACATATCTTTCATTCTCAGGAAAATATTTTAAGATCTCCTCTTTGAAGTATTTAATCCTTACTATTTGTCTTATCCTTTTTGCCGTGGCTGACGAGTCCCACCAGGTTATCATTCCCGGAAGGACTTTTAATCCTAAAGATCTGGTAAGTAATCTTACAGGAATAACATGTGGATTAGTTTTCACAATTTGGGTTTTCAGGAAGATCACCCTTAAAATATCTACTTCAGGTAAATTATAAAAACTGCGCACACAATGATCTATTGAGAAGTCAATAGGTAAATGTAACCCCTCCGGGGTTATATAATGAAATTAAATCATTGTACAAGCATTGATGAAATTCCTCCGGAATTTCTTAATAATCAGATCAATTACACAGCCGAGGAGCGATTCCATCAATTATTTGTGATGATTTATAAATGAATATAAAAAACCACGGAGCGGTTCCATTAATACTTGAACTCAGAATTTCCATTGAAAAAAGAACCCCGGAGGGGTTCCATGAATACTTGAATATTAAATTTTCCTATTGGAATTCTTAAACCACAGAGTGGTTTCATTAATAATTATAATCCCCTCATTTTTCAAGCACCCAAGAGGAGCTATTAGTATAAAATTGAAACTAAATTATCAATCATAAAATTCAAACAAATACTCATATTCATATTCAATCCCTTCTTCTTTCAGAATTTTTAAATATTCATCTTTAAATGTCAATTTTGAATGATGTATTTCCTGATTCAGAATATAATTATAGACCTTATCCAACTCCCTGTATCCGACAGTAAATCCACCAAAACCCTCCTGCCATTTGAATCTGATATAAGATTTTCTTTGTTCATTAATAAATAATGACGAACTGCGTTTTATATCACGGATAAGATCAGAAATTGCAATGTTAGGAGGGAATCCAATAAGTAAATGAATATGATCATCCGTTCCGTTAATTGCTACAGGATAACACTTTTTCTCAATTATTATCCCATAAATATATTTATGGACTTTTTCCCGGATGGAATCAGTCAATAGTGATTCCCTTCCTTTAGGTGTAAAAACACAATGGACATAAAGTTTAGTAAATGTATTAGGTTTCATAGCACGAAGAATTAGTTTGAAAATGCAACAAAATCAAAACTAACTAATTTTTTCAAAACCGACAATTATGTAACCCCTACGGGGTTATATTATGAAATTAAATCATTATACAAGTATTGATGAAATTCCTCCGGAATTTCTTAATAATCAGATCCATTACACAACCGCGGAGCGGTTCCATTAATACTTGAACTCAGAATTTCCTTAGAGAATCATAAAAATCCCGGAGGGATTCCATGAATGATTGAAAACAAATCTCCCTATTGAAATTTTTGAACCGCGGAGCGGTTCCATAATGATTAAATCAATAGACCTTAAACCCGGAAAAAGAGCCGGTACCGGTTTCAGTAGCTAATCCAGTATTTATCATCAGATAAACTTCATCCCCGGAATTAAGTTTCATTGTTATTGAGCGTTGAGTTACAGATCCTGCAACAATTTCTATCGCAATTTCCTCATAGACAGATCCATTATAATAAAGAATTAGTTTCCTTGAGCTGCCAGAACCATCTGCATAATAGTTTATATTAAAAGTATAAAATCCTGTTGTTGGTGTAGTAAACACTCCGGTTAATGAATTAAATGCTGTTCCATCATTGAAGATTTCTTCATCCGGAATAAAAGGAACCTCTGTTAATTGGGATGCTGATTCTGATGTATTCTTCTTTGCCCTGAATGCCACCAAATTATCCAGGGTTACACTGTTGCCATCTGATATTGAAAGGGTTTTTGTAGATGCTTCATATTCAAGTGTCTGATTATCTGTATTGTCGAGATAATCAGTCATATCGAGCTCATAGGCTCCTGTTTTGCCTGTTATTGATAATTTGTTACTGACAAGTTGCAGGTCCTGGATTTCATCTTCAGGATCAGCATCAAGGTACTTTCCAAGGTATACACCTTCGGATTCTGTATTATCTGTTATCTTCAGAGTGTCGCCAATAAGTTCGATATCCTGTATTTCGTTATCCGGATCTGCATCTGCATCATCCTTTAGTTCGGTAAGATTTACAGGTGAGGCTGTTCCTGAAATATTCAAAATCCTTGACGATGGATCCCATGATAGTGATTGCCTGTATGGAGAGAGGTCCCACTCTGTTGCCAGGGCATTATCTGTTATCTTCAGCTTATCGGAACTTAAGGTAATATCTTGTATTTCATTTGCCGGATCACCATCTTTTTCTATTGTAGAAATCTTAACCTGGTTACCTCCTGAAATGGCAAGGTAATCTGAACCGTCAACATTTATCACTGAGAGTGTTTGATCATCGGTTGCCGGGTCGCCCTGTTCTCCTTTCTCACCCTTTGGACCCTGTTCGCCCGTGTCACCCTTCGGGCCCTGTTCACCCTGAAGCCCTTGAGGGCCTTCCGGACCAGCCGGACCCACAGGTCCCTGTGGACCTGGCTCAAGCGATTTCTTTGCAAAAAGAGCATATGGCACTGCCAGGAACTGCATAGTGCCCATATCCATGAAATCATTCTCAAATTTCACCTCTACCTTCAGGAAGTGATATGCCTCTTCCCAGTTAACTTGTGAGAGCTCACCATATTCAGCATTACCTGTCGGCACACCCTGGCCAATAATAAGTGAGAAGACACCGAACCTGGAGGTAAATACCCCCTGATGAAGTTCCTGATATACTACTGTTCCCAGAGGATCACTCTTTATTATTGAAAATTTGACACTTATCTTCCTGTTGACAATTTCGTTGCCGTAATTGTCGCGTGCTACTGCCTGGTAATTTATTCCCAGCGGCACATTATCCTGGGCAAAAATACCGGTAGTAAATGCGGAAAAAACAAGTAACAGTAAGTGTCTCTTTAAAACTCTTAAAGCCATAGCTTAAGGTTTATATTTTTTCAATCTTGAAGGTACGGTTCATAAATCCGTCTTCAGATGATATCCTTATCAGGTAAAAACCCCTGATAAAATCATCCATATCATATTGTTCCTTATGCCAGAACTGGTCGATAAAAGTAAGTTTGTCAGTAAAAATCACTGTTCCGGTAATGTTAATAAGCTCTATTTTAAATATCCGTCCTGATTCTCCGAATAACTCAAGGGTAAGGAAATCAACTACGGGATTAGGATAGACACTTGCACCTGTACCGGGAGGTGCATCTTCGACTGAGAGCTTGATACGTGGCTGCTGAAATCCCTGTGTGAAGATATACCATGAACATTCCGCCACCTCTACTGCTGTCTCACCAACAGTCTGCGAATAACTTATATTATTATCAGAAGCTAATCCTGCAAGCGGAACAAGAACCTGGTGTGACAACTGTTGTGAAAAAACTGTTGTCCATGAAAAAAGTAATCCCGGTATTAAAATCCTCAGTACTTTCATCATCTAAAACCATCACAGGATGCCAAAATTAATCAAAATTTTGACAAATCAACAATTTTTGTTGATAAATGTGTTAATAACTTACTTGAATGTTTTACCTCTATTATAAAATTTTTTCGTATAGCAACTCGGTTTTAACATGAATTTTTAACTGAAACCAGAATGCTTAAGCCATATCTTTATCATAATCTCACCGAAGCTGGTTGCGACGAGGCTGGAAGGGGTTCTCTGGCAGGACCGGTTGTAGCAGCTGCAGTAATTCTTCCGAAATATTATGAACCTACAGTCTTAAATGATTCAAAGAAACTTACTCCAAAACAGCGTACTTTTCTGAAGGAAGATATTATCAGATCTGCACTGGCCTGGAATGTGGCTTTTGTTGACAATAAAGAGATAGATGAAATAAACATTCTCAGGGCATCAATAAAAGCCATGCATCTCGCAATTGATGGTCTGAAAGCAAAACCCGATTTCCTGCTAATTGATGGAAATAGCTTTATTCCATATAAAAACATTAAACATAAAACAATAATCAGGGGAGACGGTCTTTTCTACCCTATTGCTGCAGCTTCTGTACTGGCAAAGTGTTTCCGGGATGAATTCATGGAAAAACTTCATTCTGAATACCCTGATTATGGCTGGAACAGGAACAAAGGTTATGCAACGGTTCTTCACAGAGAATCAATTCTGAAACATGGTGTTACACCATATCACCGAAAATCATTTACTCTCATAAATACCCAGACGACATTTGCTTTTTAGCATTCCCTTATTCCGATTAAAAAGTTATATTTGCCGTCTGACTATACTAATCTGAAATTAATCCTAAAACAAATATCATGAGAAAAAGCATTTCTGTTCTGATTATCCTTATTCTCTGCTTTGGATTCAAAGCCAGGGCTGACGAAGGAATGTGGCTGTTGCCACTTATCGAGAAGCTTAATATGGGAAAGATGACCGAGCTTGGGCTGAAACTATCTGCTGAAGAAATTTACAGCCTGAACCAGCCCAGTATAAAAGATGCTATCGTAATTTTCGGTGGCGGATGTACTGGCGAGATTGTATCACCACAGGGACTGATTCTCACAAATCATCATTGTGGCTACGATATTATCCAATCACACAGCTCTGTAGAACATGATTACCTGAAAGACGGATTCTGGGCAATGACAAAGGAAGAAGAACTGCCTAATCCCCGACTCCGTGTGACCTTCCTTGTAAGCATTGAGGAAGTTACTGATCAGGTACTCGCAAATGTAAATCCGGAGATGAGCGAAAGTGAAAGAACAGCAACAATAGATGAAGCCAGATCAGCTATTGAACAAAAAGCAACTGAAGGAAACAACTACAGGGCTTCAGTATCATCATTCTATGGTGGCAACTACTTCTATCTTCTTCTTTATGAGACATATAACGACGTACGGCTGGTCGGAGCACCGCCCTCCTCAATAGGAAAATACGGCGATGATACTGACAATTGGGAATGGCCTCGGCATACAGGTGATTTCAGTGTGTTCCGTGTTTACTCAGGACCTGACAGTAAACCTGCTCCCTATTCTGAAGATAATATCCCCCTCAAACCTAAATATTGGCTTCCTGTCTCACTTAAAGACCTTAACATTGGGGATTTTGCCATGATACTCGGATATCCCGGAAGAACGCAGAGGTATTACACCTCATACGAGGTTAAGGAGATTATGGAAATTACAAATCCCAACAGAGTTAAAATACGTGGCATCAAACAGGAAATATGGCTTGCTGATATGCTTGCCGACCAGAAAGTTGATATACAGTATGCCTCAAAATATTCCCGTTCATCCAATTACTGGAAATATTCTATTGGACAGAATAATCAACTTAAGAACCTTAAAGTAATAGAAAAGAAACAGAAGATTGAGGAACAGTTCAACAAGTGGGTAAATGCAAATGAGGATAGAAAAGAAAAATATGGAGATGCCCTGAACCTGATCAAGTCTTCTATCGAAGGCAGAGCTGACTATCAAAATGCTCTTCAATACATGAACGAATGCATCCAGGGCTGTGAGATACTTACTTTCAGCCGTCTGACAGGCAGGCTGGCACAGGCACTAAGATCAGGTGATCAACAACAAATCAATGAGGCTGCCAGTGAATTAAAACAGAGTGTTGGTGAAATATATAAGGACTACAATCCTCCTACTGATCTTAAATCAACAAAAGCAATGATTAAACTTTACTGGGAAGATATTCCGGCAGTATTTATTCCTGATTTCTATACTGATGTGGTTAATAAAAAATTCAAGGGTAATATTGATAAGTTCGTGGACAAGATGTTTGCAAAATCGATATTTGCCAGTGAGGAAAAGCTTATTGCTTTTCTTGACAATCCTGACCTTAAGACCCTTGAGAAAGATCCCGCTGTCACTACTTTCGCTTCAATAAGCACAATCGCACGAAGTGTTTCGGAAGAACTCAGCAAATTCAATTCCGATCTCCAAAAAGGACGAAGATTATGGGTTGCTGCAATGCTGGAGATGGAACCGGATAAAATACATTATCCCGATGCTAATTCTACTATGCGCCTGACATATGGAACTATACAGGATTATGACCCCAGGGATGCCGTAACATATAGACAATATACCACACTTAAAGGGGTTATTGAAAAATATAAGCCGGGTGATTATGAATTTGACCTGCCTCAATATCTTATGGATCTTTACAATAAAAAAGAATATGGAAGGTATGCATCCTCGAAGGGATATATGCCGGTTTGCTTCCTTACAACAAATGATATAACTGGTGGAAATTCAGGCAGCCCTGTACTTAACGGAAACGGCGAACTGATAGGTCTTGCCTTCGATGGTAACTGGGAAGCCATGAGCGGAGATGTTGCGTATGAACCTGAAATTCAAAGAACAATAGCTGTGGATATCAGGTATGTACTCTGGATCATGGATGTCTATGCAGGAGCCGGACACCTGGTTGATGAGATAACAATCAGGGAGTAGGGATGTACCCTTCCCCCAACCCTCCCGCTTCTCAGCAGTCCTGATAACTATCAGTATGCGAATTCGCGGGACAGGCTCTTCCCTGGTAAACCAGGGCAGGGGGCTGAGAAAAAGGTATAATTTTACTTAATGGCGTATAAAGTAACCATATATACAGATGGTGCGGCACGTGGTAATCCGGGTCCCGGTGGTTATGGTATTGTACTTATATCAGGAAAACACAGGCGTGAAATATCAGAAGGGTATAGACTTACTACAAACAACCGCATGGAGCTCATGGCAGTTATCGTGGGTTTGGAGGCTCTTAAAAAACCGGGTTCGGATGTTGTTGTAAATACTGATTCGCGATATGTTGCAGATGCAGTGGAAAAGGGATGGGTATTCCAGTGGGAATCCAAGTTTTTTAAGAAGAAAAAGAATCCTGACCTGTGGCTGAGGTTCCTCAAGGTTTATCGTAGTCATAATGTGAGATTCGTATGGATAAAAGGGCACTCCAATAATAAGGAGAATGAACTTTGCGACAGAATGGCTGTGGAA
>CAZTXH010000094.1:7226-7589 GCA_964617415.1 uncultured Rikenellaceae bacterium
TGGTTATTCCTCCGATATTGAAGAAAATGAATTATTTTAAATTTTAAGTCTCGCAATTCTTTTGCCATTAAAATAAATTGGTGCATTTTTGTAAAAATGCCTTCAGATGCAAAATCTATACATTGAAAAAACACTCAATACACCTGAAATCAATTTCTCCCCGGCAGATAATAATTTTCTGATACAAGGAACATCCTCTCCTGAAGATGTCCGTGCCTTATATTACCCGGTAATCGAGTGGATAAAGATATTCATTGACGACCTTCTTGATGGAGAGTATAAGCATTTCAACAAAAATAATCCCCTGAAGTTCCACATTGAAATGACATATTTCAATTCATCATCTGCAAAATTCTTCTATGA
>CAZTXH010000095.1:0-7562 GCA_964617415.1 uncultured Rikenellaceae bacterium
TCTGTGACCTATATTTTCAAGTATTGTTACAGTATCTGAGAAGTCGACAGGATTCTGTCCAAGGTCTATTAAGTTTGAAAATATCTCACTTACGTTTGTCAGGTTGAAGTTACCTGCCATAACGAGGTTTTTTGATTTCCAGTTATTTTCCCGGCTCACCGGATGAACAGTGTCAATATTATAACCACCATAGGTACCATACCTTAGGTGTCCCATATAAATATCACATGCAAAGGGGATATTTTCTTTTATAAATCCGATATCCCTGGTCTCATTTATAGTAATCCTGTTAATATGCTCATAAATATTATCAAAAATCTCCTTAATAGCCTCCGAACCATTTGATCGCTGCCTGAAAATATATCGTTTCCCCGGTTTAACATTCAGTTTTATTCCGGCTAAACCTGCACCATCCTGCCCCCGGTTATGTTGTTTTTCCATCATAAGGTACATTTTCTGGAGGCCATAGTCCCACGAACCATATTTCTCAATATAGTACTCAAGCGGCTTAAGCAACCTTATTATTGCAATGCCACATTTATGCTTAATTAATTCGCTCATAGTTAGTTGTTATCCTGGTCGGGAAAATTAATTATCGTTGGTACAAAATAGGCATCCGGGAACACTTTCCTTACCCGCTGAAGATCTCTGAATCCTTCAATTCTTGTTCTGTAGTTACCTGCTCTGACCATAAAATATCCGGGTTCCCTGTATTGTACATATGAAATAATATCAGGAAATTTGTTTATAAACTCTGCTCTCACCTTTGCTGATTCCTCCCGGGCATTCCTTACAGAACTGTAATATATCTGTATACGGAATCCTTCCATTCCCCGGGCTCCTTCCGGTGTCAGATTTTGTTTTGATGCAAGAATATACCGATTTAAAAGGCTGTCAAGTGCCTGGTCCTGATGAATATTGAGATCTCCACTTTCATAATTGAATCTCCGGAAAAGATCAGTTGTTTTTACAAAGGGTTGTGAGTTACACAATCCATTATTCAGGATGATTACAATGATCAGTATGAGTATCTTTCGGATCATACCGCAAAAATAGTATTTCTATAACAATAATTTGAGTGCCAGGTAAAAATTACCTCCGGATGAGCCTGATATCAGAAGATTACCTTTATAGTTCAGGTCGAAGTCTTCTGCGAATGCATCAGTAGCTGAGGGATCACAGATATCAAACATTCTTAACCTGTCAATCTCTGAACCATCCTCAGGACTGACAAGACTTACAATAAAACAATTCCTGTTTAATATCATAAGAAGTCCGTTTTCATCAAACATCAGGGCTGTACCGGTATTTGATTTTTCATAGTATTTCTTCCAGTTAATCGACCCTGATGAGGAAAGTGATGCCAGGAATGAGTTATCCAATACATCTTCTTCTGCTGATAATTCTGTTTTACCTGAGACAAAAACAGTGCCATCATCACCGATAATAATACCTATACTTGCAGCATCAAAATCGGGATTATTAAATAATTCTGTTTCCCATAGTCTATTAAGTTCTTCAGTATATTTTGAAACACTGGCCTTAGTTTTATTGCCAGATATTCTTCTTGTAACAGGAAGAAAAATATTTCCTGACTCATCTATTGATATTTTATTGATTACAATAAGGCCTGTCTCTGTAACTTCCTTCGTTTCAACAATCTGGCCTGTTGTATCAAATTTTGCGAAAAGAATTCCTGTATTGTCCGAACCTGTGGAATCAAGTGAGGATGTGCCAACTGCCAGAAGATCGCCGCCTCCATAATAGGACAGATTGGTAATACCTATTTCAAATGAGGCTGATATCAGAGTATCCCATAACATATTTCCCTCATTATCAATACCTGATAGCAGCATTTTACCATTACTGCTCCCTCCTGCAATAAAGCAGGATGTATCTGACCAGACTGAACTGAAGAGACCTTCATTTTCCGATTGAAATTCAACCAGGCTCTTATTATTCTTATTGAATTTAACAAGATAAGGATTATTGTCTATGTATCCACAGCTCACGAATCCTGAATCCTGGGAGGACTTAAGATAATATGCAAGTCCCTGTCCAAAAGATTTATCCCAGAGGAATTCGCTTTCTTCCTTTTTACTACAAGAAATACAAATAATAACCGGGATTATCAGTACAAATAATTTTCTCATGAATTAATCTTTATTCCAAGGCTTTTGCGAGTTCATCAGTTATTTCAAGATTATGATATACATTCTGGATATCATCATCATCTTCGAGTGTTTCTATGAACCTGACTACCTGTTTAGCTGATTCAATATCGAGTTCTTTAGTATCGTTGGGAATTCGTTTTAGCCCTGATTCCTGAGGCTCTATTCCCATTTCCGATAGTTTTTTTGATACACTGCCAAAATCCTCTCTGGCACATGTAATATCAAATGTTTCTTCTTCTAACTCAAAATCTTCGGCACCGGCATCGATCATTTCAAGTTGGATATTATCCATATCCAGTCCTTCTTTTTTAATAGTAAAGACTCCCTTTGTTTCAAAAAGGAAACTTAAAGAACCATTTGTACCCAGGCTTCCTCCGTGTTTATTGAATGCCGATCTTACTGCGGCTAATGTTCTGTTCTTATTGTCAGTAAGACACTCCATAAAAACAGCGATCCCCGAAGGTCCATAACCTTCAAATGTTGTTTCAATGTAATTTTCTGCGTCAGAGCCGGTTGCCTTTTTTATTGCCCTCTCTATGTTATCTTTGGGCATATTGGCACCCTTTGCATTTTGAATAGCAAGCCTCAGTCTGGCATTTGATTCAGGATCACCACCTCCCTCTTTAGCAGCAATTACTATCTCCTTGATAATCTTTGTAAAAATCTTTCCTCTTTTGGCATCTGCCGCTCCTTTTTTTCTCTTTACAGTTGACCATTTACTGTGACCTGACATATAATATTTTTTATGATACGTTACAAAATTAAATATTTCTTTAATACATCAGGCATAGTTTATACTTTTGTGCAGTGATTACAGGTGTCAGGCATCGGGAGTCAGGCTTCAGGATTTTATTAATAATTATTCTGACACCTGCAGCCTGTTGCCTGGAGCCCTTATATTTACATACTATACTTTAATAACATAAAGAACCTTTCATTGATAAAGAAATTATATATTGAGACATACGGCTGTCAAATGAATGTTGTTGACAGTGAGATTTTTGCATCAATATTACTGAATAAAGGATATGAGCTGACAAATAATTTAAATGAGGCTTCCCTTATATTACTTAACACCTGTTCAGTACGCGAACATGCCGAAAAGCGTATCTGGAACAGGCTGAAGGCCTTAAGACATCTTAAGAAGAAAAATAGCGAACTGGTTGTCGGAATAGCAGGATGTATGGCAGAACGTCTCAGAGACAAGTTCTTCGAAACAGAACAGCTTGTTGACCTTGTTATTGGACCAGATGCTTACCGGTCATTACCAAGTCTTATAGAAGATGCTGAATCGGGTCATAAAGCTGTAAACGTATTGTTATCTCGTGAAGAAATCTATGCTGATATTTCACCGGTAAGGATGGATAAAAATGGGGTAACATCATTTGTGGCTATTATGAGAGGCTGCAATAATATGTGTGCATATTGTGTTGTGCCATATGTAAGGGGAGCCGAAAGAAGCCGTAATCCTGAATCTGTTGTAAGTGAAGTAAAACAATTATTTCAATCAGGATATAAAGAAGTGACACTTCTCGGACAAAATGTTGATTCTTACAGGTGGGAGGATAATGGGGAAATTACTGATTTCCCTAGGCTATTGGAAGAAGTTGCTCTCATTGATCCATTATTAAGGGTCAGGTTCTCGACGTCACATCCGAAGGATATCTCAGATGACCTTTTAAAGGTAATAGCCCAATATGATAATATTTGTAAGCATATTCATCTCCCTGCCCAAAGTGGCAGTACAAGAATCCTGAAACTGATGAACCGTGAATACACAAGAGAATGGTATATGGACAGGGTAAGAGCTATCCGTACTATCATTCCTGGTTGTTCAATCTCAACCGATATGATTTCAGGTTTTTGCACTGAGACCGATGAAGATCATCAAGCATCTCTGTCACTTATGGAATGGGCAGGTTTTGATTTCGCTTATATGTTCAAATATAATGAAAGGCCGGGGACAAAAGCTGCACGCAGGTTAAAAGACGATGTACAGGAAAATGTAAAAATCTCAAGACTGAATGAAATTATTGCTCTTCAAAATACTCTTTCTGCAAAATCAAAAAAGGAAGATGTTGGCAGAGTATTTGAAGTACTTATCGAAGGGTCTTCAAAAAGATCCGACGATCATCTTTCAGGACGTACATCCCAAAATAAGGTTGTTGTATTTCCGAAAGAGAACAGTAAAAAGGGAGAATATGCAAATGTGAGAATTAATAAATGTACATCAGCAACGCTGATAGGTGAAATTGAACATTAACTCCAAGAATTTCATAAATTTGATAATAAAAAAAGAAATTAATCTTAAGTAATTTTGCTATGAAATTTAAATTAATCATCCTGCTTTTACTATCGTTATTTGTCATTCATAATACGGATGCCCAGAAGTCAAAAAAGAAATTTACCGTGTCAGGATATGTTATGGATACGGAGAAAAATCCCATTATCGGTGCTTTAGTCTTTATTGATTCTGAAAACACCGGGAAAGTTACTGATGCAGAGGGTTTCTATAAAATAAAAGTAAAGTCCGATGCTGAGACCATAACAATATTAACTATGTATGGTGTAGCAGCAGAAGCAGCAATTTCAGGAAGAACATCTATTAATTTTATACTTGAAAAGGCATCACCCCTCAGCAGTGAAGTAAAGAATAAAAAAGAGGCTGATGAAGTAGTGGATATAGGTTATGGTGTTATTAAAAAAAAGAATCTTACTTTTTCGGTAAGTAAAGCAAATGTAACCGCAAAAGATTATTCATCTTATACTGATATTTATGATCTGATTCGTTGCACGTTCCCTGGGATACAGGTATCAGGGAAAAGAATAATTATCAGGGGAATATCAACAATAAATTCTAGTACGGATCCCCTGTTTGTTGTTGACGGTAACATTACAGAGTCTATTGATATTATACAACCAATCGATGTAAAATCAATCAATGTTCTGAAAGATGCTTCAGCATCAATCTATGGAACAAGAGGTTCGAACGGAGTTATTCTGATTAATACAGTTAAAGGTGGTGACAGATAAGCCTCAGCTTTTATTTTTTGGTATACCTAATCTGTAGTTCGTCCATTTGCTTCTTTGAAATATGTGAAGGTGTATCGAGCATGACATCACGTCCTGAATTATTTTTCGGGAAAGCAATAAAGTCACGGATTGAATCTTCTCCTCCGAACATTGCCACCCATCTATCGAATCCGAAAGCTATTCCCCCGTGTGGAGGAGCTCCATACTTGAAAGCATCAAGCAGAAATCCAAACTGTTCATTGGCCTCTTCCTCAGTAAATCCCAGCACTTTAAACATAAGTCTCTGAACGGATGCTTCATGTATTCTTACAGAACCACCTCCTATTTCTACCCCGTTGATAACAAGATCATAGGCATCGGCTCTTACTTTACCCGGATCTTTTTCCATGAGGTGAATATCTTCCTGTTTTGGTGAAGTAAAGGGATGGTGCATGGCAAAAAAACGCTTTTCCTCCTCATCCCACTCAAGCAAAGGGAAGTCAACCATCCATAAAGGAATAAATGACTCTTTGTTTCTTAAACCAAGACGGTCACCCATCTCAAGTCTCAACTCTGAGAGTGCTGTTAAGGTTGCTATCTTATCTCCTGCCATTAAAATAATAAGGTCTCCTTTTTTTGCATTCACTGTCTCAGCCCATATTGTAAGATCTTTTTGTGAATAGAATTTGTCGACTGATGATTTTAATAAACCGTCCTGTCCATATTTAACATATATGAGTCCTTTAGCACCAACCTGGGGACGTTTTACGAAATCTGTAAGTTCATCCAGTTGTTTCCTGCTATACTCTGAACATCCTTCCACACAAATAGCTCCAATATAATCTGCATTGTCAAACACTCCGAAACCATGTCCTTTAACCACTTCGGTTAGGTCATTAATTGTCATCTCAAACCTCAGGTCAGGCTTATCGGTACCATAAGTTTCCAATGCCTCGAGATAGGATATCTTCCTGAAAGGGTCATTCAGCTCAAGATTTTTTATCTGTTTAAAAAGATATTTAGCCAGACCTTCGAAAGTATCCAGGATATCATCTCTTTCAACAAATGACATTTCACAGTCGATCTGTGTAAATTCCGGTTGTCTGTCAGCACGCAGGTCTTCATCACGGAAACATTTAACCAGTTGAAAATATTTGTCAAATCCTGCAATCATCAGGAGTTGTTTAAGTGTCTGCGGGGACTGTGGCAAAGCATAAAATGTGCCAGGTTGCATCCTGCTTGGGACCACATAATCGCGTGCACCTTCAGGCGTGGATTTAATAAGTGCAGGTGTTTCAATCTCCAAAAAACCTATGGAATCCAAGTATTTACGAACTTCCTGAGCCACTCTGTGGCGCAGGATTATATTGTTTTTTACAGAATTCCTGCGTAGATCAAGATACCTGTATTTCATTCTTAACTCATCCCCACCGTCTGTTTCTTCCTCAATAGTGAAAGGAGGTATTTCACTACGACTAATAATATTCAGTTCATTTACTTCTATTTCTATCTCGCCTGTAGGTATTTTAAGGTTTTTATTACTTCGTTCCCTTACTTTTCCCTTTGCCTGTACCACAAATTCACGGCCCAGCTTCCTTGCCTGCCCGCACAATTCCTTATCCTTTTCCATGTTAAATACAAGCTGTGTTATGCCGTACCGGTCACGCAGGTCAATAAAGGTCATTCCTCCAAGGTCTCTTGACCGCTGAATCCATCCACAAAGTATTACTTCTTTCCCTGAATCGTTCAGTTTAAGCTCTCCACATGTGTGTGTTCTGTACATAAGCTTTGATTTAGTTCAACAAAAGTAAGAAAATTTGAGGATCATGGATATGAATTATTTTCTTCTTAATTTTAGACATTTCAACTGAAAAGGATGAAAGAAAAAAAACATGAGAGATATATGCGGGCAGCTCTGGAAGAGGCCGGAAAAGCTCTCGATAAACAGGAGATACCGGTTGGAGCTGTTGTGGTTTGTAAGGAAACAATAATAGCAAGAGCACATAACCTGACCGAAACCTTAAAAGATCCTACCGCACATGCTGAAATGCAGGCTATTACAGCAGCAGCAAACTGGCTCGGAGGAAAATATCTTACAGATTGTACAATCTATGTCACACTTGAACCGTGTGCAATGTGTGCTGGAGCAATAGGCTGGAGCCAGGCTTCGGCTCTTGTATATGGTGCTGAGGATAAACAAAAGGGATTCACAAAGACCAGCCCCAAGCTACTTCATCCCAAAACAAAAGTATCGGCAGGTATTTTGGAGAAAGAGTGCAGAAACATTTTAGTCGGTTTCTTTAAAACCCGCCGATGAGGTTATTTGAAAAAAACCATTTAAGTTTACTAAAATTTATTACCATGACTTTCGATAAT
>CAZTXH010000096.1:0-7557 GCA_964617415.1 uncultured Rikenellaceae bacterium
GCTCTGATTATATAGATGCCTACAGGAAGATTAATCAGTTGATAGTGTCCTGTTTTATCGGTATTGACTCCAAGTGTAGTTCCTTTTACACTTATAGTTGCAAAAGGAATATGTTCACCATCACTTACCACATGACCGACAATATTTGCATCTGTTTTTTCCTGACAGTATAGAGTTGATGCAAAAAGAAATGATATAATAAGGCTTACTATATATTTTTTCATTACTGGAATTTTTGATTACACAATGGTGTTTAATTGCCGGGTGATCTGTCCCCGGATTAAAAAGGATCTGTGATCTTGTATTGAATAAGTTTTTTGTGTAGTTAAAATGAAGGTGCTCTGGGAAGGTGTCTGCTTAAGAGGAATATATTTTTACAGACTCTGTTTCTGGCAATTATTGGCCTGACATTAAGAGATTTATGTAGAATTGTTATTCCTGAAAATAATATTGGGATAGTAACACATAAGTTCGAAATAAACCTGATGAGTAAATAATCCTGTGTTGAGTGGTCATGATTAACAGGGGTTTCGTCAGAATGAGATTTATAAGGGTGGGAGTGGACAATCTGTATCCCGTCAACAATATGTGTGTGGGGAAACAGTGTTATTGATCCGAAATACCCGCAAAAGATAATTAGAAGGAAAAATCCGGAAACTCTCTTATATGTTGCTTTAAGGTCAAACATATAGTTGTGCTAAAAAATTAACAGAAGGTAAAAGTAAAAAAAACAATTATGAAAGTGATTTAATATGTTATAATAATCTTGAATACCGGATTTCGTGTTAAAATTTTCTCTATTTTCTTTCCTTAAAACATTTTACGGGTCATTTTGTATGAAGCATCATTTGTTATGATTAATTTACCGGTTAATTAAAAAAAGAGTTATGAAATCATCACGACGTTCGTTTATCCGGACAGCTGCCATGGGAACAGTAGCAGCCGGAATTGGTTTTGCATGTTCCGGCAGTAAAACGACTCCGGAAAAGGATCTATCCAATACTTCAAAAAGGCTCCGCAGGAACAGGGTAGGTGTCTCAACCTATTCTTTCTGGCAGTTTAACGGGCCAAAAGAAAACTCTCCGATTGAGGATTGTATTGAGAAGGCAGCTGCTATGGATTTCGACGGAATTGAATTCCTACTAATGCAGATGCAGTCGGAAGAGAACAGTTATCTGCAGAAACTGAAAAGGCAGGCATTCCATGCAGGACTAGACATCATGGGATTTTCCACACACCAGGGATTTATCTATCCGGATAAGGAAAAAAGAGATTCTGAAGTGGCTAAAACAATTCACCAGATTGAGCTCGCCTATCAGCTTGGTATTCCAACCATGAGGCTCAATACCGGAAGATGGAACACTATAAGATCGTTTGATGATCTTATGGCCAATAAAGGTATTGAACCGGTTCTTGAAGGTCATACTGTTGATGAGGGTTTTGAATGGGTGATCGATTCAATAAGTCAGTGTATCTCTACAGCAGAAAAGTGTGGTGTTGTTCTTGGACTGGAGAATCATTGGGGACTTGGCCGTACAGCCGAGGGTGTTCTGAGAATTGTTGATGCAATTGATTCCCCATGGCTGCAGATTACTTCTGATACAGGCAATTTCCTTGAAGATCAGTATGAGCAGCTCGAAATGATGGCCCCGAAGACATTTCTTATCCAGGCTAAAACATATTATGGCGGAGGGAAATGGTATACACTCGATATTGACTATGATCGTGTAGCCGAAATATTCAGAAAAGTTGATTACAGGGGATATGTATCCCTTGAATTTGAGGGAAATGAAGATCCCCTTACCGCCATCCCCAAGAGCCTGGAACTCATAAGGGAAGCTTTTACCTGGGAAGTATGACAGATAAAAATTAGGATATCTTACCAGCTGAATTCCAATCAGAAGGAATATCCGATACTGGCATATAAGCCTCTGCCTCGTGTTGAATATCCTAGAATTTCATAATATTCGGTATTTAATAGGTTCTCGGCATGTAGCATTACTGTAAAGCCTTTAAAGACATTATATTTTGCACGAATATCCAGAAGAGTATAATCCTCTAATCCAATAGTCCCGAGAGCTCCATAAGGCCCCAGGGAAGAATCATAATAAACATCATTTCTTGTCCCGACATACTTCAAATCAGCCATTAACATGAGGTTCTTAATGGGGATATATGTCAGGGTAATATTACCTGTATTAGGTCTGCGAACCAGTCCTATGCGCTCTGTTTCTTCAGAGATGAATATCCCGTTTGAATAGAGTTGAATGTGATTGCCATCTGTATGAGCATTGTCAATGTTATCAGGACTATATTCGAGTTTTCCGTTAACAAGACTGAAATTTCCAGTGATAATGATCTTATCGGATATTTTTGAATGCATCGAGAATTCCAGCCCCCGGTTTGTCTGTTTTCCTAAGTTGATATATGTATCACCGAAATAATCCATATAGGTTAATGCGCTTATTTCCTGCGACTTATTCCATAAATAAACATAATCAATACAGTTTTTAATAGTTGTTGTATAATAATTAATACTCCACCATATCTTGTCATTTACTTTTTGTTTTATTCCGATTTCCCATGAGGAAGATTCTTCCGGCTCAAGTGTTTTATTCCCACGGGTTATTCCTGACATATAATCCATTTCAGGTGAATACAACTGGTATAATGAAGGGGCATTAAAACCTGTTGAATAAGAAAAATAGAGTAGTGAGTTTTCACTGATTTTAACTGAAGGGTTGATTTCATAAGTTAAGGTTGTCCCGAAAGTGCTGTGGTTGATAAACCTGGTTCCAAGTCCCAGAGAAAGAGGCTTAAGAGATTCACTAAACATTTCACCATTTAGGTCGGTGTGTATAAAAGCGGTTGAGGTTGTTGATTTTATTTTAAGGGAATCAAGACTTGTTTCTGAAATATAGACTCCCCATGCTTCAGAATAATAATAGGTATCGGCAGACATTGTTTCCGTGAAAGATCCTCCTCCGATGACTGCCTGGAAACCTCTGGTGTTATAATTTACCTGTATCTCATGGTTTGCAATGGAACCGGAATAATTACCTCTGAAATATGATTTATCAGTGTTCCCGGATGCATCTACCATTGACGAGTCATCAACAGCCTTACGGATAAGATCACTCATTCCTCCATTAAATCTTACAGAGAATCCTTTGCCAAACCTATAATTTGCACCATATGTATAGAGGTTACGGTTAAAATCAATTGTATAGTTTTCATCATCGTTGAAAGCTCCGTCATCAATTTCAAGATATTGATTTACATTCCTGATCCCTGCATATATATCCAGGTTGTCAGATTTATATCCTGTTTTAGTCACCAGATCGGTCTTTTTAAATCCGTCAGTCATATCCGGATATTTGTAAACAGAGGGATCAGTAACAGTATCAACCGTGGAGTTTATTCCGCAGCTTTTGTTATTAAAAACCTCTGCCGTTACATAAAATCCCAATCTGTGTGTATAATTAACTAACAGGTTTTCAGATAGTATTGAACCGCTTTTATTAAAAATGCCCCCGTTTATTTTTGCATCGACATGTAGCCCGGGTGTGTTATAATTTTCTTTTGTAATTATATTTATCACACCACCAATTGCAGAGGAACCGTAAAGAGTACTGTGTGATCCCCTTACAATTTCAATCCTTTCTATATTAACGAGAGAAAGCTCTGACAGATCAAGGGAATTATCGGTTGAGGAAGGGTCGCTGAGAGGTATACCATCGATCATAATAACCGTGTGACTGTTATTTGTGCCCCGGGTTGAAATGTTGCTAATACTGCCCGGATTTTGTTGAGCACCGATGATATAAAATCCTTCTTGCTGGTTAAGAATTTCAGTAACAGTTATTGCTCCTGAATTTTGAATGTCGTCACGGGTAATTACTGTGATACTTCTGCCAACATTATTGAGGTTTTTTTCATTTCGTGTTGCTGTTATGACAACTTCATCTAATACAGCCACTTTTGTAGTGTCATACTGTTGTCCATAAGCAGTTAAAACAGGCATAATAACCGCGCAGCCTGTTACTAGACAGTTAATAAGAGACTTTTTTGCTGATTTCATTGTTTCATTTTTTAAGAGTTAATAATAGAATTGCTGTAACCAGTCTTTGACTTTCAAGTCTGGCTTATTAGCGAAATGAAACAATACAAATGGGTGGAGTTTTCCTGAATTGATATTCTTTTAATACTGAAAATTTCTTATTTGATTTTTGCTTCGTTTCGCGAAAGCAATCAAATGAATCAGGCAGGTCTCCTGGCTTCCCTGGTTTCAGGCTGCCTTCCCATCACTATATATCGTGACAGTGGCTTTAGATGCCTGAAGCACTTCTCCGTTCAAATGGAGCAGAGTTACAGTTGCGCGTCAGCCCATGATTTTCACATGGTTCCCTTTTGGTCCAATATGCAGGACCTGATTCAAAGAGTTCAGATAAAAATCAAAGAACAAAGTGTTTTACAAAGAAAAGATAAATTTTGAAACAACAATATGATTTAAACAATATTATTTGCAGGTGAAATTGATAACCTTCAGATTGAAGACAGTTATATCATAAATATCTGTTGCACTCTTAAGGTTGGATTAAGAGGTTTGCCATTTTCGTCAATGACTTTGATTCCACCGTTTACAATTCCTGTTTTCCATTTAACAGCTTCCTTGAATTCATTGCGTCCTTCCCATAGGTAAGGTACCGGCATTATCCCTTTTGCAAAAATTGTATATAAGCCTTCAGATGTATATGGCTCAGGTATGTTCGATTCAATTGTTGTAACTATCGATTTTACTTCATTATAAAGATCTTCGGTACGCTCATTTACATCAATATTGTTTATCATATTATCTATCATACCCGATTTCTTTAGTTTACGATATTCTGAAATAGCTTTTGTGGTAATCTGAATGCTCTCGTTAATAAAGTCGGGTGTTGCAAGCTTAACCGCCTCACAATAACTTACAACATGGATAATATCGGGGCTGTTTTCATTTTTAGGTTCAATGTCATCCATCAAAGCTGATACTGCTGCCAGCTGGGCTTTTGCTTTTTCAAGATCGGGTGAAAAATAATCCAGTCCTGCCCGTGGCTGCAGGAATACTGTAAAATTGTTGTCTTCCAGCTCTCTGACAAGTTTGAGCAGTGCCTTGGTTTTTGCCAGATCCTGTACTCCCCATGTGCTTTTCGGTGTATTAAGCATGACCTGAAGAACAAAATAGCGTATACCAATTCTCTTTGCGGTCCTGGCTGCAAGATAGGATGAGAGTACATAACTGTAGTCATCTGCTCCCCTGAATGCAAAGTGATGGGGGATATTAGGTTCGAATGGCTTGCCTGTTTTTGCAATATATTTTAATGTTTCGAGATGTTCTTTAAGGTTTTTCCTGACAGTATATGGGCCGCGGCCATCTATCTGATTGAACCACCAGAATGATAATGCATGCCAGGCAATATTGATAGTCTTCTCATAAACACTAGCTAAATACGGAATGTTACGTGTTCCTGCATAAGTACGTACCAGCATGGGACGCGAAGCATTGTAAATATTAACCAGATCCTGTTCTGAGTTTATAGGTACACCTCCGCCGTTAGGTTTATCACCCCATTTCTGCCCGAAATCCGACTGGCTTAATTGTGATGAGCCAACAGAGATAATATCCAGATAATGTGTCTCTGCAAGTGTTTTGAGCCATGAGTTGAATTCTTTCTTTGCCCTGGTATAATCAGAATTGTACGGACCAGCATGTACACGTATTAACGGGGGATACCCGGGATGTCTGTTATTAAAGATCCTTTCTGCAAGTGTATCCTTCCGGGTTCCGTAGTTTGCATACCTGAACCGCTGATTAGGGGGTAGAAAATTGTATTCACTCGACCGGATCATTTCCCTGGCAAATGCTAATCGGTCATCATCATATTTTGATCCTTCACTGATAGTCCTGGAAATGTCAGATTCAGGTATCCCTAGTTTCTTTGCAGTCTCCATCTGTGTCTCATCGCCCATAAAAACAGGAACCTGGTTCCGGTACTCATTCTGAATCCTGATACAGGCTTCAGGTAATCCTGAAAAATATATCTGAATCAGGGAACCACCCTGCTCTTTGAACTGATTATTCTGTTTTAGTAAATGATATACTCTACCAAAACTAAGCTGTGCATCAGCTGGCTCCAGACGGTAACTGAAACCGAGCCTTGTAATTTTGTTTTTTGAGATCCAGTTGCATAAAAGCGAAATGTTATCGGGTTTTTGAATTTTAGAAACTGCTGCAGTTATTAATGCGTCACCGATAGTGACTTTAAAGCCGCATTCCTCAATTAATGTGGCAACAGTTGATATCCCAAGTGTATGGGCATCATTATCGGGACGAATAAGTCCAAAAATATCATTTCTGTTTACAGGAGCAACCATACAAGTATTAAAACTTTATCTTCCTGAAAATATTCCACATAGGTACTTTCTTTAGGTATTCTTTATAATTATCACCGAATTTCCTGATATTATAAATGTGCTCTTTCCTGGCTGATATCCAGAAACAGAGTAGTGAAAGTAAGCCTAAAACAGCTGCAAGGAGAGATTGAAAGACAAATACAAGTGCGATCGACCAGATTGCTAATCCCAGGGTCATAGGCTGGCGAATCAATCCAAATATTCCACTATCAATAAAAAGTGTTGAGTCGGTGAAATCAGTAGTTTCCGGTTTCCCTTTGCTATGTAATGTAATCATTGAACTTATTACCAGAATGGCGGAAGGAATATAGAGTATCCAGCCAATGATCTCTAACCATAAAATATCATAATGAGACCATATTTCATTTCTTCCAATGGTTAATTCAAGAGTTAACAGACCAAAAAACAGAGTCAAGCCTGTATGCATAAATATTTCACTTGTTATATTTTTCCGTAGTGCATGAACTATGCATATACCATTAACGATAAGTACGATTGTACAAATTGCTATACAAATGTATATGTTCAACATTTTCTTTCCAGTTTAATCCTTGATTTTAAAAAAGTATAGAGTGCTACCCGAAAATAAAATCAAAGCTAAGAAAACATAATATACGAAGAAATAAAAACTATCGGTGAAATCAGTAAAAATAAATATAATCAAACCAGGAAATGATAATAGGAGAGTGGTCAGGGATGCCTTCATAATATCCTGTAATTGTTTTTCATCATACCAGTCACTGATTCTTTGATTTAATTTCAGTGACAACCAGTATAATACGACTAAACCATATGGAGTCAGGAACATAAGAAAGAAAGGGATACTGAATATCAGCTTATTTGAAGGAATACCCTTTCCGGAAAGACTGAAAAGCAATAATAAACCCATTATACCTGAGATGATCCCGATATATTGGGCTATAGTGAATATTTGTTCTTCAGCAGTTTCTCCTTCGGGGTTGTAATTCTTGATAAGCGGAAAAGTCTTAAGCACAAGAAAAAATATTAATGCTGAAAATATCATATTTATTAAATAAGCGGAATAGAGGATATAAACTTCTGAAATTCCAAGTCCAAACCTGTACTGTCTGGCAACCTCAT
>CAZTXH010000097.1:0-7495 GCA_964617415.1 uncultured Rikenellaceae bacterium
CTCATAAATCCTGCAGATATACCTTCAAGTACAAAGTTATAAAATTTGATGATATTACGCTATAAAAGTTTACTGTTGAAAAATTATAGGGACGTTACATTAAACGTCCCTACATAACAGAATATCAAACATTTAAATAATATATCACACTTTCAGCCCTTTCTTCACGGAAGTATCATACACAACGGCAGTTGCAACGAATATTGAAGAATATGTTCCAACTATTATACCGATTATCATTGCAAAAAGGAATCCTCTTATTGTAGCTCCTCCGAAAAAGAACATTGCCAACAGTACAAGGATAGATGTTATCCCGGTGTTAATTGTACGGCTCAGTGTATCATTGAGAGCCATATTAAGTACTTCATTCTTCGGACGTTTTCTGTGAAGTGGTAAAAACTCTCTTACTCTGTCGAAGACCACAACAGAGTCATTTACCGAATAACCGATAACTGTCAGGATTGCCGCAATGAATGACTGATTTATTTCCATTGTGAAAGGTAATATACCCCACAAGAGTGAATAAATTCCTATAACAATTAACACATCATGTGCAACTGCCACTAAGGCCCCTAATCCGTATTGCCAGTTCCTGAAGCGAATAAATATATAGAGGAACATGATAATAAGTGCTATTGACACAGCCCATACAGCCTTATTCCTTATATCACTAGCCACTGTCGGGCCAACAGTCTCGGAACTTACCCTGTAGTCTGATAAAAACTCCTCTTTCGTTACATCAGGACCCACCATTCCTTTAAGTCCCTCATAAAGAGCTGTTTCAATTTCATCATCCACACCTGTTTCATCAATTTTATATTTTGTGGTAATTCTCACCTGGTTATCACTACCAAATATTACAACCTGGGGCGGACCATCAAAATAATCAGCCAGGTTTTCCGCGACCTCAGCTGTTGATACCGAGTTATCAAACCTTACAACATATGTTCTGCCACCGGTAAAATCAATACCCTGGTTCAATCCCCGAATAAAGAGTGATCCTACACCAACAACAACAATAATTACTGAGATTGCATAAAACAGTTTTCGTTTACCCAGAAAATCGAAATGTATATTCTTCAGGAAATTTGCGGTAAGTTTTATAGAGAAGTTTAATTTGGCATTTCTCTTAAGACGCCATTCATATATTAGACGTGTTATAAATATGGAAGAGAAAAGTGAGGTAAAGATTCCTATAACCAGTGTTGTTGCAAATCCTTTTATTGGGCCGGTGCCGAAGACATAGAGTACGATACCGGTCAACAGGGTGGTTATATTTGAATCCAGGATAGCTGACAGGGCTGCTTTATAACCGTCAGCAATTGCAAGTTTTGTTCCTTTCCCTGCTCTCAGCTCTTCACGTATTCGTTCATAAATAAGGACATTGGCATCAACCGCCATACCCATTGTCAAAACAATACCCGCTATACCCGGAAGAGTAAGAACCGCTCCCAAAGATGCTGATACACCAAAAATCAGAAAAACGTTGGAAAATAATGCAAGGTCAGCAATACTTCCGGCACTGGTACTGTAATAGAAAAGCATATATATCAGGACTATAATAAATGCAATGATAAAAGATATCATTCCTGCATTAATTGCCTCTTTTCCAAGTGTAGGACCAATAATCGTATCTGAAATAATTTTGGCAGGAGCCGGCAGTTTACCTGATTTCAGTATATTGGCAAGGTCATCAGCTTCCTCAATAGTAAAATCACCTGTTATCTCCGTACTACCCCCTGTTATTTCATTTTGTACCCTGGGATAGGAACGCACATATCCGTCCAGCACAACTGCAATGCAACGTCCTATATTTTCACGTGTCATCCTCTGCCATGTCTTGGCTCCTTCAGCATTCATCGTGAAATCAACTTTCACTTCCGATCCTGTAATCCCTGTTGATGGTCTTGCTCCTGTTATAACGTCACCACTGAGAGGTGGTCGGCCATCACGTGTTGTAACCTTTATAGTATGCAGTTCATAGAGTGTTTGTGACTCATCATATTTGTAAGGATTCTGGCTCCACAGGAATCTCACATCGCGGGGAAAAAGAGCTTTTATCTGGTTCATACTCAGATAATCGTTGACTTTTGCTGTATCAATACCCCTTGCCAGACCTACCATACTTGATGGTAATGCTTCTCCCTGAGCCGTTACCCGAGGATTAAGAAGCCCGAAAAGCGGATTTTGCTCTGTAAACTCCTCAAGAGTGGTAGCAGCTGCCGTTTGCATGGTATCCTGTTCAATAAGATCGAGCAGAGATTGATCTTCTTGTTTTGTCGTATCAACGGCAGCAACCTCTTCTACAAGCTCTTCTTCGGTTGGTTCAGGTTCCCTCTGGCTATCAAGGATCTCTTTCAACAGGCTGTTTACCTCAGAAAGATAGCCTATTATCTCGCCATTTTCATACGTCTCCCAGAATTCAAGGTTGGCAGTTCCCTGTAATAGTTCACGGACTCTTTGCGGATCAGTCTGCCCGGGAAGTTCAATAAGTATTTGTCCTTTGGTGGCCAACTGAGTTATATTCGGTTGAACCACTCCAAAACGGTCGATTCTGGATCTTAGGATATTGAACGCATTGGAAATAGCTGTTGAAACCTCTTCATCAAGAACTTCAATTACATCCTCATTGGTAGAATTAAAGTTTATCCTGTCTCTCAGGTCGACTGTGCCGAAAATAGCTGCCAGTTTTGCATCCGGATCTATCTCTTCGAATGATCGTCTGAACAAAGTGAGAAAATCAAGCTGGCTCTCCCTATGGTACTGTTTTGTCCTTGCCAGGGCCTCTGTAAATGTTTCGTCGGTATTATAATTTGAGAGCGCTTTTAAAATGTCCTCAACAGAAACCTCAAGTATCACATTCATACCTCCCTTGAGGTCAAGTCCAAGATTGAGCTCTCTTTGCTGACACTCCTTGAAAGAGTAGCCCAGAAAGCTCCATTCATCTTCAGTAAGTGTTGAAACAGAATCTATGTACTGGTTCTCCATGACAAGACTCCCCTGGCCATATTCCTTTGCATCTCTTTTAACTTTACCTGTAGCAACTGTAAAAGAAAGCTGGTAGACAGATACCACTGCCAATGCAACTGCCAGAATAATAATGACTGTTTAGTTTTGCATTATATCTTGTTTGATTTATTCCGATACTTGATTGTTGAGGCGCAAATATATTAATTTTTTACATAAAAAAGGCTGAATATTAATTATCCAGCCTTGTTATCAAAATAACCTGTTGCTTAATCAAGAAGCATTTCATAATCTGTTTCCAATGGTTTTCTATTTAAAAAATCAAAAAGCGCCAGTTTTCTTATATTATAAAAATAATCCCAGTAGTTCTGCAGCTCCATAACATATGCCCTTTTGTTCTCATCTTTTCTCGTATCAGCATTATTAAGTTCGAGAACAGCAATTTTTCCAATTAGAAATCTTTGTTTTGTGACCTCGTACATTCTTGCAGCTACAGTATCCGATTTTGCTGCAATGGCAACCTGTTCAGCCTGCAGGTTAAACTGTTCAACGTCGAGAGTAAGGTTCTGATCAAAATCAATGAGAGTTTGCTCTGCCTGTACCTGTGCCAGCTGAAGACTTGATTGTGCCATTCTGTATCTTCCACGTCCGAGACCCCAGTCTAATATCGGTAAAGTTATACCTATCCTTACAGTTTGCTGTTGATTTGATTTTGAATAGGCCTCAGCGAAAATAGGATCCTGGTCCCTCATACCAAACAGAGCAACAAGGTTGGCATTAAGACCTTTTTCAGCTTTGGCTTCCGCAACCTGGCTCTGTGCAGTAAGCAATGTAAGTTGCTGATCGAGTATTTCAGGATTATTTGCATGAGCCAGTTCACGAACCTTTTCCACATTGATTTGCAAATCAGGGATCTCGTTCGGCAGAATAAGTTCTACCCTGATATTCTCATTGAATCCAAGAAATGACCTTAGACGTATTTCCCTGTCTCTCAGATTCATCTCAGCCTGTTTTCTTGCTGTCTCTGCATTAAGCCATGAGAGTTGCATCTGAAGAAGTTCATCTTCTGCAATTGTACCCAGGTTATAACGTCCCTCTGCCATTCTGTATAAAGTATCAGCATTCAGATAATTCATTTCAGAGATCTGCTTGTTTATTTGTGCAAGGGCCAAAGAGAAAAAATATTGAACAGCCCGAATATGAACATCTTCTATATCCTGAAGAAAAGTCTTTTTAGCCGACTCATATCTCAATGGTTCTGTTTTCTTCTGCCATCTTAACTCATTGTATCTGAAAAGAGGTTGTACTACTCTGACACTTATCGGTGCAGTAATATATTTATTCTCATTTGATTCAAAATCATTCTCCAGTGTAAGTTCTGATTGTAATGAAATAGAACCACCTGTAAGTCCTATATTTTGGGTAAGTGAAAGAGAGCCTATTGTTTGAAGAATGTTTGTGGAAATGTAATCATACTGGCTTGTTACTGCGTTCCATACCCTTGAATAGGCTGTACTGTAATCAGGTGTAGTACCGGTAAGTGTCAGTGATGGCCTGTATTGTGCAACAAATGTTCTGTACTGCCAATAGCTCGCCCTGAACCTGTGTTTTGCTATAAGTGCATAAGGTGATTGTTCCTCTGCTAGCTCTATAACCTGATCTAACGTAAGTTTTTTCAATTCCTGTGCAGTAATTTCCTGCTTAGGTAATAAGTATAATGAAATAAGCGATAGTATTATTAATTTCTTCATTATTAATATTTTATTCATATCTTAATGATTCTATAGGATCTTTTTCTGATGCACGTTTTGCCGGAGAATAACCAAAAATCACACCGACAGCTCCGGATACTCCAAAGGCTATAAAAACAGAGAAGAATGAGATAATGGTCATTATTCCTGCAATCTGTTCAATGAGTTTAGCCATAATGACTCCCAGGAATATACCCATGAAACCTCCTGTTACACTTATCAATACTGCTTCTGCAAGGAACTGGACAACTATATCCATTTTCTTGGCACCAATAGCCATTCTTGTCCCTATCTCCTTTATTCTTTCCATAACTGAAGCGAACATGATATTCATGATACCGATTCCACCAACGATCAGTGATATGCTGGCAATAGCTCCAAGGACAATATTGAAGATATCTTTTGTTCTCTGCTGCTGTTTAAGGAGCAATTCAGGCACCGTTATTTCAAAATCCTTAACATTCGAATGGCGTCGTGTCAACATACGACTTAATATTTCTGTTGTTGGATTGATCTGTTCGGTTTCATTTACCTGAACAACTATTCTGTCAAGCTGATTATAATTAGTCTCGGCTTCTGTACTTGCATCTGAGCTGCTTACAACAATCCTGCCCATCATGCCTCTTCCGGGTCCGCCCATAACCATTACATTTGTTGAAGCTTCAGAAACCAGCTTGGTATTCACAAGGGCTCTGTTCTGATACCTCAGAAGCATTGTCTGAATAGGGATATAGATATTATCATTATAAACATTGACACCTTTTTCTTCAAAACCTGTAAGGCTGACTGTTGTTTTTTGAAGAACTCCTATTACTTTGAGCCATATACCGTTAAACTTAATATATTGTCCTATCGGATCAACCTGGCTGAAGAATTTTGCTCTGATATTGGCTCCGATTATACATACCTGAATACCATTCTCTTCCTGGTATGAGTTAAAGAATGCTCCTGAAGTGAGGGGCAGGTTGTACAGATGGAAATAGTCATTTGCCACTCCGACGAGTTTGGCAGTATATTTAATCCCGCTCACCATTGCTGTTCCGTTAAATGAGATTTCAGGGCTAATTCTTTTTACTGATGGGATGGTACCTCTTATTGCATTAACATCCAGCATACTCAGACCTCTTGAAAATTTCTTTGTTTGTTTTTCACCCTCTTCTGATGAGGAGGTCTCATCCTGTATAATCGGATTTATGAGTATATTGTTTACTCCTACCATTTTCATTTGTTCCATTATCTCCTGCTTAGCACCCCTTCCTATTGCAAGCATGGCGATCACAGCAGCAACTCCGAAAATTATACCCAAGGCTGTAAGCATAGATTTTAGCTTGTTGGATACTATTGATTCAACAGCTATCTCTATATCGTGAAAATATCTGTATATAAACTTGAACATTTTATTCCCTGTTTAAGATATCCGTTTGATATGAATTTTTGTTTTGTATCAATTTGGCTGAGATCCCTGTGGTGGTCCTCCCTGTTCCTGAATACGACGCATGAAAGCAGAGTCACCCTGGGGTATATTACGACGCATTTCCATAAAACGCTGCATTGCTGCACTATCCATGTTCCCACCACCCTGTCCTGGTGGCATGTTACCTCTGCTTCGAAACTGTTCCATCATTTCCGGTGTTATATCCATATTACCTCCTCTTCCCCGGAAACCTCTTTGTGCTTCCTGGTTTTTCTCCCTTTCAGCTTCTTCTTTTTCTTTTGCCTTTTGTTTGATTATATCTACTAACTCAAGTCCTGCCAGTTTGGTAAATTTCTCCGGCTCTTCTGGTGTATTAAGAAATATCTTTGTGCCGGATTTAATACCCTGTTCAACAATCACATTATTCTCATTAGATTCACCAAGCACTACGATTTGTTTTGTGCGGTTCTTTAGATAAACAAATGGT
The DNA here is from genome assembly GCA_964617415.1 of uncultured Rikenellaceae bacterium. GTDB lineage: Bacteria > Bacteroidota > Bacteroidia > Bacteroidales > VadinHA17 > LD21. The sequence continues at coordinate 6,620 of CAZTXH010000097.1, forward strand.
ATACTGTCGGGGCCTGTCATAACAGCTTCAAGAGGGACATAGGTCACATCGTCAATTGTTTTTGTGACGATTTTATTAGCTGTTGTCATCGATGGTTTTAAAATGAGATCGGTGCCATCGAGTTTTATTACCACCTCGAATACTTTTGCGTCAGCATTTGGTAGCTGTTCACCTATATTGGCAACACTTATCACGGTACCTGTATATTGTTTATCCGGAAATGCATCTACAACGATCTCAACTTTCTGTCCCTCCTCAACTTTACTTATGTCAATCTCATTCACATAAGTTTTTGATATCATACTCGACATATCAGGAAGTGTTGCAACAACATTATCCCATGGACTAATAGATGAACCTACTTTTCTTTTCGACCCCGATCTGTCTCTATAATAAATTACCATTCCTGAAGAAGGTGCCTTAATCTCAAAATTTGAGAGTATATCCTGTAAATCAGCAACTCTCTGGCGTTGTTCAGAAAGCTGGTTTTTAATGGTCCGCATATCGGAGCGGGCTTGCTCAACCTTAAGTTCATAACCTCTGATAGCTTGCTCAAGAGAACGCTTAGCCTTATCGAGAGATATTTCTGCCTGGCGTATAGTTGTAGGTGGTTCAAATTTCGACTCCTCCAGAGTGATTTCGGCTTCTTCAACAGAAAACCGCAGGTTTTTGATGTTATCCCTGATATTGCTCAAGGTAACTGCCGTATCAAGAATCTTGACCTCAAGGTTATTCTCATATGTTTCAAGCCTCTCCAGCTCATCTTTTAAAGTGTTGTCAAAAGAGGTTCTGTCGAGAGTTGCAACATAATCACCTTCCTGTACTTCAGTCCCCTCAGGCACAAGGTCTGTTATACTAATATCCATTACCCTGATA
>CAZTXH010000098.1:0-7491 GCA_964617415.1 uncultured Rikenellaceae bacterium
CTTCTCACCCTTGTCTTTATCCCTACCTTTTATTCTGGACTCGAGAATGCACTTGAGTGGTTAAAATCGCTCAACTGGAAAAACCAGGCAATCCAACTGCTTGTTTTTGCCCTGCTTATTTTCTTGATTTATACATATATAGACAAATTCCTCTGGAAGTTAATTACGACAATACTCAGCATAATAATTGTCCCTGCAGCAACATGGTTCATAATGAACAGCCTGAGGAAGGCACGGGAGACGGTTATCCCGCCCGATGAAAAAATAAATATATATGTCCAAAGTCTGGTAAAAATATATGACCGGGAGAATCGCTGGCTCCGGGAATGGAAAGCAGGTGCCAGGATAAGAGAGAGACTGGGCCTTAACCATCATTTCAGGAAGTGGAAAGACATGACACAGGTTATCTGGCAATTCCCGCTTTTCATTTTTATAGTATACTTTACATATTTCTACCTGGAAAAAGGGTTTTGGATATTTCTCTTCAGTATAGGAACATGGTTCTTTCTCTCTTTTATATGGACTCAGTTCAAAGAGCTTCTAACAAATATGAGCTCTGAAGGTAAAAACAGATTACTGAAAAAGACTATTCCTGTAATCGATTTCCTTATTTTCTGGCTGGTACCCCTATTCAATCTTGTCCTGTTCCAACTAAGATGGGAAAATATTGCAGTAGTGCTTATCCTCGGATTTTTATGGTTTGCAGGGTTGTTCATATATAAAACCGGTCAAATGCTCACCAATAAAAATGTTGATATATACAGATTAAAAGGAAGATTCAGGGACTTGAGAAAAACTTTTTACAGGATTGTTGCAGCCGTTCCTCTTATCGGTAAAAAGAAGAAACCCTTCAAGGCTTTAAGCTGTATATCATTGAATATAGGTAGTGGAATGTTCGGACTTCTCGGACCTAACGGTGCAGGTAAAACAACTCTTATGAGGATTATTTGCGGCATCCTGGAACAAAGCTATGGCAAGGTATGGATAAATGGTCTTGATACTCTGGAAAAACGTGAGGAACTTCAGGGTCTGATAGGTTATCTGCCTCAGGAATTCGGCAGTTATGAAAATATGAGTGCTCACGAATATCTGCATTATCAGGCAATGCTGAAAAATATTATTGATAAAAAGATGAGGGACGAAAGAGTAACATATGTTCTTAAGGCTGTACATATGGAAGACCGCAGGCATGAAAAGATTGGTTCCTATTCAGGAGGAATGAAGCAGAGAATAGGTATTGCACAAATACTGCTCCACCTGCCAAGGATACTGGTTGTGGATGAACCAACAGCGGGACTTGATCCCAGGGAAAGAATAAGGTTCCGTAATCTGCTTGTTGAATTAAGCCGTGACCGTATAGTGATATTCTCAACACATATTATTGAAGATATCTCAAGTTCCTGTACCCAGGTTGCTGTTCTCAATAAAGGTAAAATAAGATACCTTGGTAAACCTATCGACATGACAAAAGAAGCAGAAAACCATGTATGGCAATTAAATGTTCCTGCTAATAAATTCAAAAAACTGGTAAAAGATCATCTCGTCGTACATCATATGTCAGATGGTAAAAATGTAAGGGTCAGAGTTATTTCCGAATTAAAACCACTGGAAGACGCTCTTGCAGCAACACCAAATCTTGAGGATGCTTATCTGTGGCTTCTTAGAAAAAAAGAGAATAATGAAAATTAATACACTATATAATTATTTCATTTTGATACAAAAAATGATACTCTATAACCTGAGGATCATTTTCGCAAATAAATTCATCTGGTTTCTCGCCGGATCAATAATATTCTATCTGGGACTTTCTGTTATTTATGTTTTCACTGAGGATGTATCCCGAATGGAACATCTCTATGGTATATTTATTTTCTCCGGGATACTGCTGGTTTTTTATCCTTCTGTCTTTGGTATACAGAATGACCAGGATGCCAGAACGATAGAAATATTGTTCGGTATACCCAATTACAGATATAAAGTATGGCTCGTGAGGATCATCCTGATATTTGTAATTGCCTATGTTATTATGTTCGTTTTCACATCTCTCTCTTCGATCCTGATAGTGAAATTCAATATAATCAATATGACAACCCAGGTAATGATACCCGTTATTTTCCTGGGGATGATGTCTTTTATGCTATCAACAATTATCAGAAATGGAAATGGCACAGCAGTGGTAATGATTATTTTCGGCCTTTTTTTCCTGATCCTTTCAGATATTCTCTCCAGGAGCCAGTGGAATATATTCCTGAATCCATTCGATCCAGCCTATGGTGTTAGTGAAACAACCTGGGTAATAATCACAATGAAGAATAGAATAATCCTGATTGCGGGAACACTTCTATTTCTCCTGGCTGCACTTCTCAATCTGCAAAAAAGGGAGAAGTACATGTAAATCAGCAGAATATTATAAGTACCAAAGTTTGTATATTCCAAAACATTACTTATCTTTGCAATCGATTTGAGGGGTAATTGAACCTAGGGGACAAGAGTCCCCTATTTTGTTATCTGAAATTACTGTGATCGAAAAAAGAAAAATAGAAAAGCTTGTAAATGAGTTCATAAAGGGAACAGATATTTTCCTTGTGGATGTAAAAGTAAATAATGCAAACAGGATCAAGGTATTTGCAGATACAATGAAAGGAATAAATATTAATGAATGTGTTGACCTTCACCGATTTATTGAGAAGAATCTCGACCGCAACACCGAAGATTATGAACTTCAGATATCATCACCCGGCATAAATATACCTTTCGGTGTGATAGAACAATATTTTAAAAATGAGGGAAAGCAGGTTGAGGTGGTTGACAAACAAGGCTTACGTTTTACTGGAAGTCTGAAAAATGTGACCAGCGGCGGTTTTGAACTTCAAACTGAAATAAAAACCAAAGCTAAGGTGAAAGAAAAGAAGGAGATATCATTCAACTTTGATGAGATAAAATCAACAAAAGAATTATTAAAATAAATATTAAACGTAGGTAATGACAGATGGAAAATGTTAATTTGATTGATACATTTTCGGAATTTAAGGAGCTTAAAAATATTGACCGTCCGACAATGATGAGTGTTCTTGAAGATGTCTTCAGGGGTATGCTCGCCAAGAAGTATGGTTCAGCTGATAATTTCGATATTATCGTCAATATAGATAAAGGTGACTTTGAGATATGGCGGAACAGGGTAGTTGTGGATGATGATGAACTTACTGATCCGATAACCCAGATTCCACTATCGGAAGCCAAAGAGATTGACGATGATTATGAGGTTGGCGAGGAGGTCTCTGATGAAGTTAAGTTCCTCGATTTTGGCCGAAGGGCTATTTTATCGCTTAGACAAAACCTTACAGCACGTATTCTTGATCTTGAGAAGAATAACATTTACATGAAATACAAGGACAGAATAGGTGATATTGTAACAGGTGAAGTATACCAGGTTTGGAAAAGAGAAATACTGGTTCTTGATGATGATGGCAATGAGCTTATTCTCCCGAAAAGTGAACAAATACCTTCTGATCATTTCAGAAAAGGCGATACAATAAGGGCTGTGGTTATAAAAGTTGAAATGAGAAATAACACTCCATTCATTATCTTAAGCCGTACTTCACCTGTATTTCTTGAGAGGTTATTCGAACTTGAAGTTCCCGAAATTTTCGATGGACTGATTACCATAAAAAATATTGTCAGAGTTCCGGGTGAAAGGGCTAAAGTAGCCGTTGAGTCATATGATGAAAGAATTGACCCGGTAGGTGCATGTGTGGGGATGAAAGGTTCCAGAATACATGGCATCGTCAGGGAACTGCGAAATGAAAATATTGATGTGATAAATTATACCTCAAATAATCAGCTTTTTATCCAGAGAGCTCTTAGTCCGGCTAAAATAACTTCAATAAAACTTATTGAAGAAACAAAAAGTGCAGAGATATATTTAAAACCAAGTGAAGTGTCTCTTGCAATTGGTAAAGGTGGCCTTAACATTAAACTTGCAAGTCAGCTTACAGGTTATGAAATAGATGTTTACAGGGAGCCGGGCGGTGAAGATGAAGAGGATGTAAACCTTGAGGAATTCGGTGATGAGATTGAAGAATGGATCATCGATGAGCTTAAGGCTATAGGTTGTGATACTGCCAGAAGCGTTCTTAATCTATCTATCAGTGACCTGGTAAAAAGAACTGACCTGGAAGAAGAAACGATAAAGGATGTAGTAAATATATTGAAAGCTGAATTTGAGTAGCAATCCCTATAACTATACTGGTTGATTTTGAAATCAATAAAAAAGGCAGGGAATATTTATGACAGAGAATATAAAAGCAACACGGTTAAGTAAAGCAGCAAGGGAATTCAATGTAGGAATATCCACTATAATAGATTTTCTTCATAAAAAAGGAATTGACCTGGAGTCAAATCCCAACACAAAAATTCCCCATGAAGCATATCTTTTGCTTGTGAAAGAGTATAGTACGGATATAAGTGTAAAGAAAGAATCTGAAAAGCTTATCCTTAAAGATCTCCATGCGAAAAAAGAGACTCTGTCGATAGAGGATGTTCCTGAAAAACAAGAACCTGAAGAGGCCGATCGTGATGAAGAAATCATTGTTAAAGATTCCACGGGATTACAGAAAAGTATTGATATAAAAACAGATGTTAACAAGCCAGATATTAAACTGGTTGGAAAGATCGATCTTGAAAAAACAGCAAAAAAAGAGGTAACAAAAGAGGAAAGCCAGGAGCCATCGAAACCAGAAGAAAGCGGTAAAGCTGAAAAGAAAGAAAAACTGCCTGAAGAAGCTGATGTAACTGATAAAAAGAAAACAACCGTTACTAAAGAAAAGGCTGAAAAACCTGAAAAAAAGGCTCCTTCTGAAAAGAAAGAGAAAGAAATAGAAAAAAAGGCAAAAGAAGATAAAAAAGAGAAATCAAAAAAAGTTAAAGAAAAGGGAAAAGAGTTAGTGCCGGAATCAAAAGATGATGACATAACAGAGGTGATCGATGAGGATGCCTTACCTGATGAGCTGGAAGATATCCCTGAAGTATTCAAAACAGGTATTGAAAAATTATCCGGACCTACGGTTATTGGAAAGATAAACCTGCCTGCCGAAGAAAAAAAGAAATCGGCATCCCGGGAAAAGGAAAAACAGGATGGTGATACAGATGGACGGAAGAAAAAGAAGAGAAAAAGAATCACCAAGGATAAAGACCAGGTTTCTGTTGTAAAACCTGATTTTGGTGAAAAGAAGGAAAAAAGTAGCAAGAAAGCTGCTAAAAAAAGACCCGTAAGAGTTGAGATTGATGAAGAAGAGGTTCAGAAGCAAATTAAAGAGACTCTTGCCAAGCTTACATCAAAAGGTAAATCAAAGGGTTCAAGGTACAGGCGTGAGAAAAGAGAAGCAATAAGTGAGAAACATCGACAAGATGAAGATCTGATTCAACAACAGAAGAATATTCTGAAGGTTACTGAATTCGTATCAGTAAATGAACTGGCAATTATGATGAATATTCCGGTTAACGAACTCATTTCCACATGTATGAATCTTGGTCTTTTTGTTTCTATAAATCAACGGCTCGATGCTGAAACAATGTCACTTCTTGCTGATGAATTTGGTTATAAGGTTGAATTTGTCAGTGCTGAACTACTCGACGCAGTCCGTGAAGTTGACGATGAAGATAAAGATCTTAAACCACGACCTCCCATTGTGACGGTAATGGGACATGTTGATCACGGAAAAACTAAGCTTCTTGATTATATACGAAGAACAAATGTTATTGCCGGTGAAGCCGGTGGTATCACACAGCATATTGGAGCCTATGGGGTAACCTTGGATGGTGGCCGTCAAATCACTTTTCTTGATACACCGGGACATGAGGCCTTTACTGCAATGAGAGCCCGTGGAGCACAAATAACCGACATTGCTATAATCGTAGTTGCAGCTGACGATGGAGTAATGCCGCAAACAGTTGAAGCAATAAATCATGCATCGGCAGCAGGAGTACCTATGGTATTTGCTATTAATAAAATTGATAAACCAATTGCAAATCCTGATAAGATAAAAGAAGCCCTTGCTAATATGAATTACCTGGTTGAAGACTGGGGAGGAAAGTATCAATCACAGGAAATATCGGCCAAAAACGGGATAAACATAGATCATCTTCTTGATAAGGTACTTCTTGAAGCTGAGTTACTCGAATTAAAAGCTAATCCCGATAAACCTGCTATAGGTACGGTAATAGAATCATCCCTCGATAAGGGAAGAGGATTCACAGTGACGGTCCTCGTAAAGGCCGGAACACTAAGGGTTGGAGATATAATGCTTGCAGGTAGCTTTTATGGTCATGTTAAGGCCATGCATAATGAAAGAGGCCATAAAATAAAAGAGGTAGGACCGGCAACCCCGGCTTTGATTCTCGGCCTTAACGGAGCTCCACAGGCAGGTGATAATTTCAATATTATGGAGAGCGACAGGGAAGCTAAAGATATTGCCAACAAAAGAGCTCAATTGCAGAGAGAACAGGGTCTGCGTACACAGAAACATATAACTCTTGATGAGATAGGCAGAAGAATTGCTATCGGTAATTTCCAGGAACTTAACATCATCGTTAAAGGAGATGTTGACGGATCAGTAGAGGCCCTGAGTGATTCATTGATAAAACTCTCAACTCCCGAAATACAACTAAACATAATCCATAAGGCGGTAGGACAAATATCCGAATCAGATGTACTTCTTGCTGCCGCATCTAATGCAATTATCGTAGGATTTCAGGTACGCCCATCCTTTGCTGCCCGTAAACTTGCCGAGAAAGAGGAGATTGATATACGCCTCTATTCCATAATCTACAACGCTATTGAGGAGATAAAATCCGCAATGGAAGGTATGCTGTCACCCGAAGTCAAGGAGGAGATCGTTGCAACTCTTGAAATCAGGGAGATCTTCAAGGTTACGAAAGTTGGTACGGTAGCAGGATGTTATGTGAAAGAAGGCAAGATAACCAGAAATACACTGGTTCGGGTTATCCGTGATGGAATTGTAATTTATACCGGAGAGCTTGGATCACTTAAACGCTTTAAGGATGATGTCAAAGAAGTTACCAGCGGTTATGAATGTGGACTGAATATTCAGAACTTCAATGACATAAAGACAGGTGATATCATTGAGGGCTATAAGGAGGTTGAGGTTAAGAAAACCTTATAAGAGTGATTTGTATTTATCTGCCGGAAGGAGCTCATTAGCCTCCGACTGATCTGTAATCTTAATCTTTATCATCCAGCCTTCCCCATAGGGATCTTTGTTTACAAGCTCCGGGGATTCCTCAAGAGCCGGATTAATTTCAAGTATCTCTCCTCCTACCGGCATAAACATATCCGACACTGTTTTTACCGCTTCAATAGTACCGAAGACATCCTCTTTCTGAAGAGTCTCTCCCAGGGTCTCTATTTCAATGAAGACAATATCCCCCAACTCGCCCTGAGCGAAATCGGTTATTCCGATATAACCCATATCT
>CAZTXH010000099.1:0-7467 GCA_964617415.1 uncultured Rikenellaceae bacterium
GGCAATGGAAGGTATTGTGGTGGTGGTATGAGACAAACACCCGATGCGCTGCCTGATGACGGACTCCTTGATATTACTGTTATAAAGGATTTCGGCAAGATTGAAGTAATTAAAAATCTTAAATTACTGTATGACGGTACTATACTGAGCCACCCGAAAATTGATGGATACCGGTCGGATAAATTACGTGTGGAATCAGATTCATTGATATACCTGGAAGCCGACGGGGAATCACTCGGACATACACCTGCTGAGTTCACCATTATTCCCGCTGCTGTAAATATTTTGTATGGTACAAAGCTTATTCCGTGAGTCTTATCTCGAAAAGATTTGGCCAATTTTTGCCTGTAACAAATATCCTGTTTCCCTCTTTATCATAAGCTATTCCGTTCAGTACCCCGGCCTCTTTATCCTTCATCAATCCCTTAAGGTCGATATATGCAAGTACCTTCCCCGATTCGGGGTCGATCCTGGCAATTAGATCCGACATCCAGATGTTTGCCCATATTTCACTATTTATATATTCAAGCTCATTAAGCTGGTCAACTTTTTTCTCATTGTCATAAACCTCCAGGCGTGAAACAACTGTAAACATCTCTGGCTCTATAATATATAGTACATTCGACCCTTCGCTCATGACTATATGATCATTAATGGTTGTCAACCCCCAGCCCTGCGACTGATAATATACTTTATTTAATTGCCTGAAAGTCTCTTTTTCATAAACAAAGCCGACCTGTGATGTCCATGTAACCTGGTAAATACGATCATCATAAAGTGTTATTCCCTCACCGAATAGAGACGGATCAAGGTTCAATTGCCGTATCACTTTGCCTGTTTCGAGTTCCACTTTTCTCAGGCTGGAACCTGTTTCCTGCCCCGTTCCTTCATACAACAAACCATTATCATAAAAAAGTCCCTGTGTAAATGCATCCCTTTCATGCGGATAAGTGTTTACGATCCTGTACCCGTTCCTTGCAGGTATTACATCCGACATTATTACAATAAATCTTGTTATGGTCGTCCTGGCTTTTCCTTTCCTGTATGCTGATACTTTTATTGATTTCCTTCCGGTTGTATTAATCAGTGACGGAGCAATAAGGTGTTCCCATGTTCCCTGCTCAAGTGAGGTAACAATCTGTCCGTTATAGAAGATCAATATCGAATCGGGATCCTCACCCCTGTTATCCTTTTCAAGGATCACCCTTATCCCCTCTCCCAGCCTGAATTCAGAATTTTCTTCAGGGACCCTCATTGTTATTAAACTGATACCGGGTTCCTCTTCTTCTATTGATTTACCATCCTGTGAAATGGTTTCCTGCTGTGTCTTTCCCGGCCTTCCTGAACAGGATATTATCCATGTTACGGTTAACAGAACTATCAGAGAAAATATATATCTCAGATAATTATTTTTCATCTGCTTTCTTTTTTCGTGAAAATAATCGTTTAAAAATATTCTTTCCCATCGAGGCAATCCTTTTTTCAGCCTCTTTTTGCTGCAATTCAAAAGGATAAAGCATCTGCCATACCTCGCTCCATCCCGGGAAACCACCAAGGTTCTTATCATCAATATAGATATCGACATCGATCTTTCTGCTGACATTCTCATCGACTACTTCTTCAGGATAGTTCTTATTTACTGCATAAAACTCAACTCCATTCTTCCTGCAGAATTCTATGGCATCCTCAAGTTCCTTGCCGGTCCGGAAGGTCCATAGAATCAATAATACACCTCTCTTTTCAAGCTCTTTAAGGGTTTGAAATGCAAATAATTTTTCCTTACCTATATCAGGGTATGCATGTTCAACGATAGTGCCGTCAAAATCGATTGCGATTTTTATGGGAGTGATCTCTGTCAACTGCATGAAAATATGGTGCCAAATTTAACCAAAATGGCATTATTACTGAAAATTTATCTTAATTTTAAGCTCCTTCAGAATAACTTTAATGGAATGAAACATATTCCCAATTTTATAACCACCCTGAATCTTGCTGCCGGTTTTATTGCAATAATATTTGCACTTGAGGGAAACCTGGTTATATCTTCCTGGCTGATACTCGCAGCAATGATATTTGATTTCCTTGACGGTTTTTCCGCGAGATTGCTGAAGGCATATTCCGATATTGGTAAAGAACTAGATTCTCTTGCCGATATTGTCAGTTTCGGTGTTGCCCCGGCTCTTATAATTTACAAACTTCTCTGTTCAATCATAGATGTAACCATTACCGGCTCTAATGATTTCCTGTCGTTTTTAATACTTCTTTCGCCTGTTATTATGCCGGTTTGTGCCGGTCTGCGACTAGCAATATTCAATACTGATGAAACCCAGGCTACTTCGTTCAGGGGTTTGCCTAGTCCTGCCAATGCTCTTGCTGTTATCACAATAATTATAGCAGCAAATTATTCAGATAGTACTATAAGTAATTTTATTACAGGCTCCTCCTGGATGATCATTTCAATTGTTATAATCCTGTCGGTACTGATGATAACAAGGATACCTATGATCTCACTGAAATTCAAGAGTCTGAAACTTAAAGGTAATGAGAGTAGATATCTTCTGATAGTTCTGGTTATTGTTGCATTTGCAGTTCTGGGTATTGGAGCAGCTCCGCTGATAATACCTGTTTATATAGTTGTGTCCCTAATATCTTTGGCATTCCGGTAATATTGTCTTACGGTCTTGCAGTCGTGCAGTAATTATAGTTATTTCAGTGAGCCTGATACCGGTAGCCGGTAGCCGGTAGTCTGAAACCGTTAATACACATGTCCATCTTCCTTCTCAAGTTCATCACCTGTAATCTTCTTCTTATTTATTGACTTCCATGCATACCAGATATATGCCACAACAAAAGGAATTATAAATGAGACATACATCATTGTTTTAAGTGTGAATTCGCTTGATGATGCATTATGTATCGTAAGGGAACTCGGTATATGATAAGAAGAAGGATAAAATGAGGTCCCGTTAAATCCTGCTACAAGGAACAGTGCAAATACTGCAAGCACTGTACCTGTACCGCTGAACCATATCCCTTTTCTGTTGTTTTTGAATATTGTAATCCCAATACCATAGAGCACTGCAACCACTCCGGCAAGGAAAATTATCATAACAAATGGCATTTGAATAAAATTATGCAGGTACTTATATTTTTCCATTATTACCTTACCTGTCTCCCTGTTGGCAGCAAATCCATCCGAGAGTAATAATGTAATAAGAAAGAAAAGGAAGAAAACCAGAAATGACACAGAATTTAAGATCAGTTTTTTGACAGATTTCTCTGAAAGTCCTTTGTCGTCAACAGTATTAATGATATATAATAATCCGTTAATCCTGGTCAGGAATAATACAGTCAATCCGAGTGCGAGGTTTCGGCCATTAAGCAGGGCTTCAAGTCCATGCCAGTTGTTAGCCCATTTAACACTGAACAACATATTAAGGCTGTACTGTGAACCTGTAAAAAATGTAGCAACGGCAGTACCTATAAGAAAAGGTCCCAGTGCTCCATTCAGGAAAAGGAAAATATCAAATGTTTTTTTACCGAGAATATTAGCCGGTTTCGATCTGTATTCATAGGCAATTGCCTGAATAATAAAGCTGAACAGAATTGTGATCCAGACCCAGTAAGCACCGCCAAAGCTTGTGGCATAAAATAGTGGAAAGGATGCAAAAAAAGCACCACCAAAAGTCACCAGTGTAGTGAAAGTGAACTCCCATTTTCGTCCCAATGCGTTTATTATCATCGTTTTACGGGCAGCCGTGTCGGGCAGGGAATATATGAAAGACTGTCCACCCTGGACGAACATCAGGAATACGAGCAGACTTGCAAGTAATGAGATTATCACCCACCAGTAATATTGCAGAAAAATATGTGATATCAATATTGTTGTCATAATAACCTTAAATTAATGTTTTGGACCTGTTTTTATCTGTTTTACCATAATTGACACTTCAGCTATTAGCAATGCTGTGAACAATATGGCAAACAGGATAAATGTTGTCAGTACTGAACCTGAGCTTATTTGTGAAACCGCAACAGACACAGGCATCAGGTCCTGTATAATCCATGGCTGGCGTCCCATTTCCGCAAGGACCCAACCAGATTCGCTGGCAATATATGCAAGCGGGATCGATATGAATGCAATCCACAGGAACCATCTGTTTTTCGCTATCGTACCCCTGAGAACCAGAATAAGTGCAATCAGGCATACAAGAACAAACAGGAATCCCAGTATCACCATAAGATGAAAAGAATAGAATGCTATTGATACATTCGGAATTGCATCTTCAGGTGTCTCAAGAAAAGCATATCCGAAATATCTGAATATCTCATCAACAAAATTCTCTTGCAGGAATATCTTTTTTATTGCCTCTGCTGTTTCTTCTTCGTTGTTTATTCTTGCTGCCTTATAATTATTAAGAAGATCTCTTGCTATTTTGCCTCTCTTCATTCTTTCAGTTACCGGAAAGACAGAACTGTCGGCATTTCCATAAATAAGGTCATTTATCCCGGGCACGAATGTATCTCTGTTACCGCCAGTCATAACAGAAAGTAATCCGGGTATCTCGAACCTGACAAGGAAGTCTTTAAATTCTTTTGTATCAGGTTTCTTTTCAGAGTTTTTCAGAATACCGAATGCAACGAGTCCCGCATCTTCTTTACCATCATAGAGAGCTTCAAATGCAGCGAATTTGACCGGTTGTACTTTTGCAAGCGTTCTGGCTGATGTATCGCCGGTAAAGACAACCACAACCGACGACATTAGTCCGAATATAGCAGCAATAAGAATGCTTCTTTTAGCCAGCCATTCTTCCCTACGCTTTAGCAGGAACCATGAACTTATGCCCAAAACGAAGAGTGATGCCAGCAGGAATCCTGAAGTAATGGTATGAAGGAATTTATCAATAGCAACAGGATTAAAAAGTACTTCCCAGAAGTTCACCATTTCATTCCGTGCTGTATCGGGATTAAATATCATACCAACGGGGTTTTGCATCCATGCATTGGCAACCAGTATCCATAGTGCCGAAAGATTGGCTCCTATTGCTACAAGCCATGTTGAGGCCAGGTGAAACTTCTTCCCAACCTTGTTCCACCCGAAGAACATCACAGCAATAAAAGTAGATTCGAGGAAGAAGGCAAGGATCCCTTCAATGGCCAGCGGCGCACCAAATATATCACCCACAAACCATGAATAATTCGACCAGTTAGTGCCAAATTCAAATTCCAGGATTAGCCCGGTTGCCACACCTATAGCGAAATTTATTCCAAAAAGAGTCATCCAGAACCGGGTCATCTTTTTCCAGGCTTCATTACCTGTACGCACATAAATAGTCTCCATCATTGCTATGATGAATGACAAACCAAGTGTAAGCGGAACGAAGAGCCAGTGATACATGGCAGTAAGGGCAAACTGGGCTCTCGACCAGTCTACAAGTGCCGGATTTAAATTCTCAACCATTTATTTCCGTTCAATTAGTTAATTGATCCAGAACATATTCACTCTTCTCCTCATCAGTGTCATATTTCTTTTTAAGAAAATCAGGGAAAAAGAATAGTTTCAGGATCAAAAAAATAACAAATAGCTTAATTAATATTATGATCCACACCCGCTTCCCCCATGCTGACATATCTCTGAATCCGTCATAATAAAAACGAAATAAACGAATCGGATATGAAATCAGAGGTCGCATAAGGACAGGCAATTATAAATGCAGACCAGGTCTTTGGGTTTAATATAGTATTATTCTGATTTTCTATTTTCAGATTTAGTTTGTTTTTTTCTTCTCCAGGACTTGCGGGTAACCTTAGTTTTTTTTATTCTGTCAGAACTTTTTGTGTCTCTATCAAAGAAGTGAGCAGGTTTACTAACATTTTCAGGGGAGAGACCTGATGTAATCTTCTGTATTACTTTGAAGTTGTAAAAGAATTCCCTTGCAAAAACCCTAAGGACAGTATAAGTGGGTATACCCAGTATCATTCCCGGAATCCCTGCAGCAAAGCCGGCTGCAAGCACAACAACAAAAATTTCAAGAGGATGTGCCCTGACAGTATTTGAAAAGATAACAGGCTGAAAAACAAGATTATCAGTAGTCTGGGTTATAGCAATAACCAATGACATGTATAATATAAGCGGACTCACAACTGTTGCAAAGTCCTGTGTTATATTAGCCGCTACTCCCATTGTAACAGCAACAAAGAATCCAAGCCAAGGCCCTACATAGGGAATTACATTCAGGATCCCGACAATAAGCCCCATAACCAAAGCCTGCTGAAAGTCAATCCCAACAATGGTCATACCTATGTCTATCATTATCATTATACATGTACTCTGGATCAATATCCCGATAAAATATCTTGTAAGAAGGTTTTTTACCGAATAAAGAGCTCTTGAAAAAGTTTCAGTGTATTTGTCCGGAACCCACATAAGTATCGCTTCAAAAAAGAGATGCTGGTCCTTCAGGAAAAAGAAGGTAATAAATGATATGGAGAATATAGCTATAACCAGGTTACCTACCGTTGTAATTACAGATCCCAGAAAATCCTGAATCATGCTTATGCTGAGAATATCTGATACTTTATTTGTGAAATAATCTTCAATCGATAATTCAGCAGCAAGATTACTGTTCAGAAACCGTAAAAGATTTTGTACCTTATTTATTGGGGTTTCAAGTAGTTGTACAATCCTTGAACTTTCTATTGTGGAAAAATAGTTAACCTGTTTTGTTATCAGGGGAATGAATATATAAAAGAACAGTATGATTGCTCCCCAGATTATTATCAATGTCATAAGAGCGCCAATCCAACGAGGCAGTGACCATTTCCTGATCCTGATCCTGCAAAACAGGTCTACAAGAGGACGCCCCATAATTGACAAGACACCCGAAATAAGTATATAAACCACAATATTACGGAAATACCATACTCCAGCCAGAAGTACAAGAACTGCCAAAAAAATAAGTATATTTCTGAATACTGTCTTCATATCAGAGACTTTCTTTTTACAAACCTAATTTAAATTTTTGTAATTACATAACTGCCATATTGTCTGGTAAAATTACAAATAGCATGCCATTATGGCATCTTTTTCAATTTGGAACGGAACTTGAAAATAAAATAATAAAAGAATAAAAATATGTATAATTAAAATAATGGAGGATAAAGCTATGTTACCAACAATTACAAGAAGAACTTACAGTCCGTTTTTTTCAAATTTCTTCGATGACGATTTCTTCCCGGTATTATCAAACAGGTCCAGTTCAATGCCTGCTGTAAATATCAAGGAAAATGATAAGAGTTTTACACTTGAGCTTGCAGTTCCCGGCATGGATAAAAAAGATCTTAAGATTGATATATCGGACGATATTCTGACAATCTCTTCCGAACACAAGAATGAGGTAGAAGAGGAAAAGGATGGTTATAAGAGAAAAGAATTCAGTTATTCATCTTTTTGCAGAAGCTTTTATG
>CAZTXH010000100.1:0-3355 GCA_964617415.1 uncultured Rikenellaceae bacterium
TTACCGTTATAAAGATATTCAAAAACTTGAAAAATTTATGCAGGGTAAACCTATAGCTGAGCAGGAGATAGGCAAACAACTACTTCTTGAAACAGTATCATATGCAGAATCATCTGTCTGCCGCAGAAAACTGCTGCTCCATTACTTTGGGGAAGAATACATTAAGGAAAACTGCGAAGCATGTGATAACTGCCTCCACCCAAAAGCACAGTTCGAGGGTAGTGAATCCGTAGTTAATGTACTCGAGACAATACTTGCAGTAAAAGAAAAATTTAAAGCCGATCATATAGCAAATATCCTGTCAGGAAAAATAACCTCATCAATAAAGTCGTATAAGCATCATAAGCTTGAATTTTTCGGCATGGGAGAAGAAAAGGATGAAAAATACTGGAACATGGTTATCAGACAGGCTCTGATTGCAAAATTTCTGACAAAAGACATTGAAAATTATGGCCTTCTGAAAGTAACCCCAAAGGGGATGGAATTTCTAAAAAATCCTGTTTCCTTTATGCTTGCCGAAGATCATGACTATAGTGATACAACAGAAGAAGAGAATGCTTTTGGTGCTAAAACAGCAACTGTTGATGAGGAACTTTTCAGCATCCTTAAAGATCTTCGTAAAAAAATATCCAAAATAAAAGAGGTACCTCCATTTGTGATCTTTCAGGACCCCTCGCTTGAAGATATGGCAATTCAATACCCTGTTACACTTGATGAACTTCAGAATATCTCAGGTGTGGGCGCAGGTAAAGCACAGAGATACGGTTCAGAATTCGTTAATATTATTAAAAAATATGTTGAGGAAAAAGAGATAATCCGGCCCCTGGATATGGTCGTAAAATCAATCGTAAATAAGTCGGGGATAAAGGTTTATATTATTCAGAGCATTGATATGAAACGTTCCCTGGAAGATATTGCTGAGGCGAAGGGACTTGAAATGAGTGAGGTGATATCCGAGATTGAAGCAATTGTGAATGCAGGAACACGACTGAACCTCGATTACTATATAAACTCATTTATTGATGAGGATCGTCAACAAGATATTTATTCATATTTCAGAGAAGAGGCTGAATCAGATTCACTGGAGGTAGCAATAAATGAACTGGGAAGTGAATATGAGGATGAGGAAATAAGACTTGTCAGGATAAAGTTCCTGTCGGAAATGGGGAATTAAAAACTGGTAGTAATTAGATATAAGGATATAAGAATGTGAGGAATTATTTTTTATCCTGGGAATAATAGCTGGATCTTGTGAATAAATAACAGATCAATAACGCGATAACATAAAACGGATAAATGAATTCTCCAGGAAGAAAGAACCAGAGCAGGTTCTTTTTTTTATGGTGTATGGCTCGGTTATTTATGACAAGAAAATCAGGAATTGATTTAAGAACAAACGCTGTAAAAAATATCAATAGGAAATTAATATTGAAGAAACCAATAATAAGCATTGACATCTGGTATAAAATTGTAATGAATGTTATGATCGCCAGTATAACTGTATAAATATCACTATAACTACCAATTTTGGAGATCCATCTTGCCCTCTGAATAAGAAATGAATTCCATGAAGGTGCTGACCGGGTTGTCACAGAAACGTTTTCTGATTCTAACCAAAATATTTTACCAGACTCTTTTTTAATGTTGTGTAGAAGAAAAACATCATCTCCTGAAATCAATTCGTCATGCAGATTATCAGCGTGCCTGTTATAAACTTCTTTCCTGAATGCAAGGTTAGCTCCATTGCACATTACAGGATTGCCTCCAGCTGCTGTCCCTGCAGTAATGCCCTGTAAACTCATGAATTCAAGCTCCTTGAACCAGTTGAGAAATACTCTACGGCTATCTAATGTAACAGGACAAATAACCATGTCAGGATTGTTTTCCTGATAAAAAAACACAATGGTTTTTAACCACTTTTTACTCATACGACAATCAGCATCGGTTGTAACAATAAGTGAACCGCTGCTTGCTTCCACTCCTGTTCTTATTGCCTTCTTCTTGCCGATGCCTTTGTTCTTAAGTACTATCAGGTTTTTGATATTTGTGTATCCTTTGGCAATTTCAAACGAACGATCAATTGAATTGTCATCAACAATAATTAATTCAAAAAATTCAGGATTGTAATCCTGTGATGTGACATCACCGATCAGAAGTGGAAGTCTCTTTTCTTCATTACGGCATGCAATTATAACAGAAACGAATAATTCGGTTGTATCAGATGGTTTATAGGGTCTGATCTTTAAAAGCCCGTAATATATCTTAAACAACAGGTATAAGTAGGGTATGAGTATCAAAATAAAAAACCATGTCATGCTTCATTCCCTCATACATTGGGGACATTTTCAGAGTCAAGTTTCAATTCTTCACTCTCCCATGCCATTTTCAGCTAAAATCTTTATGCCGTTATACCTTACTTATATTCCCCCCAACTTTTAATAGCAAGTTCATTGTTACTCAATCGGCAAAATGCAAGAATAAAAGCACTTGCCAATCTTGCATTTGTAATAAGGGGGATATTATAATCGACAGCGCTGCGTCTTATTGAATAGTCATTATCAAGTTCTGAAGCACTGAGGTTTTTGGGTATATTAATGACAAGGTCCACCTCACGTCTCCTGATGAGTTCAATTGTGTTTGGTGATTTATCTTCATCCGGCCAGTAGGCTACATGAGCTTCAACACCTGCATTTGCAAGGAATTGCTGTGTGCCTCTTGTAGCATAAAGCTTATGTCCCTTTTCGCGAAGGGCTTTTGCACTATTCAGGAGTTCTACTTTTGATCTTGCCGGACCTGTGGAGAGAAGAATACTTTTTTCAGGTACTGTGTAGCCAACAGAGAACATTGCCTTAAGTATTGCTTCGTAGAATCCTTCTCCTATACATCCCACCTCGCCTGTTGATGACATATCCACTCCAAGCACAGGATCAGCTTTTGCCAGACGGGAAAAACTGAATTGGGGTGCTTTCACGCCTACATAATCAAGTTCAAAAACCGATTTGTCAGGTTTTTCTGCAGCTACCCCCAGCATCACTTTTGTAGCAAGCTCTATCAGGTTCGATTTAAGGACTTTGGAGACAAAAGGCATACTCCGGCTTGCCCTGAGGTTACATTCAATAACTTTTATATCGTTATCCCTTGCAAGGTACTGTATGTTAAAAGGGCCTGTTATTCTAAGCTCCTTTGCTATCTGACGAGAGATACGTTTTATACGTCTGACAGTCTCAAAATATATCTTTTGTGGTGGAAAGACTATTGTGGCATCACCGGAATGGACACCGGCAAATTCGACATGTTCACTAATAGCATAAGCCAGTATATCTCCATCGTGTGCTACTGCATCGATCTCAATCTC
>CAZTXH010000100.1:3365-6161 GCA_964617415.1 uncultured Rikenellaceae bacterium
CGTGCAGCAAGATCGAGAAAATGAGTCAATTCATTTTTGTTAGAGACAACATTCATTGCAGCCCCCGAGAGCACGTAAGATGGTCTTATCAGTACAGGAAACCCTATTCGGTCAACAAAATCAAATATATCCCGGGTCGATGATAATTCTTTCCAACGCGGCTGATCAATATTCAGATTGTCCAGCATCTCTGAAAACTTATGCCTGTTCTCAGCCCGGTCAATCGATATAGGAGAAGTGCCCATAACAGGTACATTCATTTTAAAGAGCCTCATCGACAGGTTATTTGGGATCTGTCCTCCGACAGATACAATTACACCTTTCGGATTTTCCAGGTCTATAATATCGAGTACCCTTTCAAAGGTAAGCTCATCAAAATAAAGCCTGTCGCATATATCATAATCGGTACTTACAGTTTCCGGATTATAATTTATCATTATTGAGCGGAATCCCTCTTTTCTGATTGTGTCGATAGCATTTACTGAACACCAGTCAAATTCCACACTTGAGCCGATCCTGTATGCACCGGATCCCAGTACGATTACAGATTTCCTGTCATTTTCAAAATGTATATCATGTTCTGAAGCACTGTAAGTAAGATATAAGTAATTTGTTACTGCAGGATATTCAGCGGCCAGTGTATCAATCTGTTTTACATATGGCACTATTCCAAGGGATTTCCTGTGATCTCTAACCTTAATCAGGTCATCGTTGATCTGTGAAGGACCTGACCTCATTATATGTCTTGCTATTTGAAAATCGCTGAATCCATTTATTTTAGCGTTACCAAGAAGTTGTTGTGGTATAGTTTCAATCGTTTTGTATTTGCAGAGTTCATCTTTGATTCTTATAATATTCCTTAGTTTGAAAAGAAACCATTTATCGATACGTGTAAGTTCATATATCCTGTCAATCGATATCCCTTTCTCAAGAGCTTCGGCTATTGAAAAAATCCTTATATCGGTCGGTTCTGCCAATTCTATCTCTATATCCCTGAATTTCAATTCCCTGTTGCCTGTAAAACCATGCATTCCCAGACCTATCATTCTTAAACCTTTCTGAATAGCCTCTTCGAAATTTCTTCCTATTGACATTACCTCCCCCACACTTTTCATACTGCTGCCAATAGTGTGAGACACACCCTGGAATTTATTCAGATCCCACCGCGGAATCTTGCATACAATATAATCGAGAGCCGGTTCAAAACAGGCTGTAGTATATTTGGTAACTGAATTTTTCAGTTCATGAAGACCGTATCCGATACCGAGTTTGGCTGCAATAAAGGCAAGAGGATATCCGGTTGCTTTTGAAGCAAGGGCACTCGATCGTGATAATCTTGCATTAACCTCAATAACACGATAATCTTCTGAGGAGGGAGAGAGGGCAAACTGCACATTACATTCGCCGATAACACCTATATGCCGTATTATTTTAATTGAGAGTTCTCTCAGTTTATGATATTCACTATTGGTCAGAGTCTGTGAGGGTGCAACGACGATACTTTCACCGGTGTGAATGCCCAGCGGATCAAAATTTTCCATGTTACAAACAGTGATACAGTTATCATACCTGTCTCTTACAACCTCGTATTCAACTTCTTTCCATCCTTTCAGACTCTCTTCCACCAGTATCTGGTCGGTATAAGAAAATGCCCTGGCTGAAAGATTTTGCAGTTCATTTTCATCGGAAGCAAATCCGCTAGCTTGTCCCCCAAGAGTGTATGCAGCCCTGATAATTACCGGGAAGCCAAGGTTTTCAGCGGCTTCAAGAGCCTTTTCAACACTGGTTGTCGCAATACTTCTGGGTGTCTTAATACCTGTTTCATTCAATCTCTTAACAAACAGTTCACGGTCTTCAGTATCCATTATGGCCTCTACCGGTGTCCCGAGTACTTTGACTCCATATTTCTCAAATACCCCCGATAAGAATAACCTTGTACCACAGTTAAGAGCAGTCTGACCTCCGAATGAAAGTAATATACCATCGGGTCTCTCTTTTTCTATTACTTTCTCAACAAAAAACGGATTTACAGGAAGGAAATATATTTTGTCTGTAAGCTCTTCCGATGTCTGCACTGTTGCAATGTTTGGATTTATCAATATTGTTCTAATACCCTCTTCCCTTAAAGCTTTAAGTGCCTGAGAACCAGAATAATCAAACTCGCCTGCCTCACCTATTTTGAGGGCACCTGAGCCCAGGATTATTACTGATTTAATATCGGTATCCATCTGTGAGATTTGAAAACCAAAAATAACATAATTTTTTTTAAGTATGTTGTAAAAAATGAATATATTTGCAAACAAAATGCATAAATATGCAGAAGATAAAAAGATTGCTGGCAATAGAAAAGATAATAGCTGAGGGGAACATAAAATCTCAGGAGATGCTGCTGGCAAAACTTTCAGGCAAAGGTATAGACTGTACCCAGGCCACACTTTCTCGTGATTTGAGGCAACTGGGAGCAGGAAGAATATCTGACGGGAGCGGGGGATACATATAATCTCTGCCTGATTCAGATAAAAATACTACAGGAATTCAGGGCAAACAGCAGGTTTTGCCTGTTATCCTCGATATTGTTGATGCAAGGGGACTTCTGGTAATTAAAACATTACCAGGGAATGCAAGCAGCACGGCATACTATATCGATAATACTTCGCGATATGAGATTGCTGGAACAATTGCAGGTGATGATACAATACTGGTAATCCCGCGAAATGAGATTTCAGTTTCACAGGTGCATACATGTCTTGAAACAATATTTCCCGGTTTGCATAGTAAGATTAAGAAGAAATAGTG
>CAZTXH010000100.1:6171-7448 GCA_964617415.1 uncultured Rikenellaceae bacterium
GCTTAATGGAGTGAATATTATAGAACCAACCAATAATTGATAATTAAATATTTGATAACATGAAAGAAAAAGTAATTCTGGCATATAGTGGTGGATTGGATACATCGGTTATACTAAAGTGGCTGATAGATAAAAATTATGATGTAATAGCATTTGTCGCAGATGTGGGTCAAAGTGAAAACTTTGAAGAGTGCGAGAAAAAAGCATTAATGCTTGGAGCCTCAAAAGTGATTATTTCTGACCTGAAAAGAGAATTTGTAGAGGATTATGTTTTAAAGGCAATAATGGCAAATGCAATATATGAAGACAGGTATTTGCTTGGTACAGCACTGGCAAGGCCTCTTATAGCAAAGAGACAGATAGAAGTGGCAAGGGAGGAAGGAGCAACTGCAGTAGCTCATGGAGCAACAGGAAAGGGAAATGACCAGGTAAGATTCGAACTTTGTTACTATGCCCTTATGCCGGAAATTAAAGTTATTTCACCATGGAAAGACAAGGAATTTTTGGCTAGATTCAAAGGCAGGACAGATCTGCTGAAATATGCAAGTGAAAACAAGATACCTGTAAAGGCAAGTATTGACAAACCTTACAGTGAAGATGATAACTTAATGCATATAAGTCATGAGGCCGGTGTCCTGGAAGATCCTATGTTCTCAATAAACAAAAGTATCCTTGCAAAGATGGTAATGCCACAGGATGCACCGGATAAGGAAACAAGAGTTGTTATTCAGTTTAAAGACGGACTTCCCGTGAAAGTAGTAAATAAGGATGATGGTACTGTAAAAGAAGATATTTATGAAATGTATGTATACCTGAATAAGATAGCAGGAGGAAACGGTATCGGACTACTCGATATGGTTGAAAACAGGTTTGTCGGAATTAAATCCAGGGGAATATATGAAACTCCTGCTGCAACAGTGCTACATGTAGCTCACAAGGATATTGAAGGCATTGCTATGGACAGAGAAGTGATGAGGCTTGTAAATATGCTGACTCCTAAGTTTGCCGAGATCATCTATAACGGATTCTGGTTCAGTCCTGAAATGGATTTTCTTATGGCTGCAATAAAAAAGAGTCAGGAACTTATAGATGGCAGCGTTCACCTTTGTCTTTATAAAGGGAATGTCATTATAGAGGGTCGGGAATCACCCTCTTCACTATATAATGAAAAATTATCAAGCATGGATATTGAAGGAGGTTTTGACCAGACTGACAGCAGAGGTTTTATTAAAATCAATGCTATAAGATTAATGGCTCACAGGGCAATAGTCGAACAG
>CAZTXH010000101.1:0-7362 GCA_964617415.1 uncultured Rikenellaceae bacterium
AATGCATCTGCAGGACTAAGAGTATCATACCAGGTTATCAATGATCTGTATGTCTGGGGTTCATATGTGTATTCCAATATTACCGGTGATAACAGGTGGATTCCGGAGTATTATTATGATAAGAAGAATACTCTTAATGGGGGGGTAACGGTGGGGTTTTGATAAATGGCTCAGAGCGCAGAGCGCAGAGTTCAGGGCTGAGGACAGACAGTGTAATGAATTTACAATCTAAAAATATTATGGAAGACTTTAGGTTTGAAAAACTGGAAATATGGAAAGATTCAATTGAGATATCTGATCCATTATTTGACATTGCGGATAAGGCAGACGAAAAAAGATATTATAAGTTTGCGGAACAACTCAGGGCAGCAACTATGAGCATCTAAACTGTGCAACCATCACCACAATAATTCAGTCATAACTGAACAATAAAACCATATTTTTGCTTACTTCATATTCGCAAAGCTGATCGGAGATTGAGATGAAACAGAGTAGATTCAGGATTGTAACACTTTTTGCCGATATTATCATCCTGGCAATATCGTTCCTGGTGATGATATGGATAAAACCGGCCAGCCTGAAATCTTATCTTCCGTCACATATTATATTCTTTATAGGTCTTGTGATTGTGTGGATAGTCGTCTCATTGATTAACGGTAAGATGCACCGGGGGAAAATAATCAACTTCACAACACTTTTTAACAGGGTTATCGGAAGTAATATTATCTCCCTGTCAATAATTGCACTCCTGATGTATACTCTAAGGGATTATAGTTACTCAAGGACAATAGTATTAGGGACAGCACTGGGTGCCACACTCCTTGAATTGATATTAGGATCGGTCTATATCGCTTACAAGAAAGCCATGGTACAGGATATTGAAGAGTATAACAAATACCGTTCATTCAGTAAGCCAAGCGAGTATGAGCTTGTAAGTAAAATAAACGGGAATAATAAACACCCGGAAAATACCCGGGAAATTCCTTCCGGTATTGCCGGTGCAATCGAGGAAGAGGCTGGTCATGAGATGGCAGAAGCCATAATTAAAATGACCGGACCGAAATTAACCAGACGTACTGCAGTTCTTTCAACTACCACGATATTCAATATTACAAGTCTTCGTGACGATAAATATGAATATATCATTAATCTACACAGGATCAATGATATAAAGAGGCTCGATGATTTTATTGATGCCGTTAACAGGAAACTGGAGTCTAACGGATATTTCTTTTGTTGTGTCGAGACAAAGGATCAACGTAAAAGCAGGATCCTGAAGAAATATTTTCCTGTATTTAATTACATTTATTATACCGGCGATTTCATATTTAAACGCGTTTTCCCCAAGCTGAAATTCACCCGTCCGCTCTATTATGCCCTTACTAATGGTAATAATGCAGTCATCTCACGTGCGGAAGCGCTCGGACGTCTTTGCAGGGGAGGATTCAGGATCAGGCAGGAGTCCTTCCTGGGGAATTACCTTTGTATTGAAGCAAAGAAGTTCACAGATCCTTTACCAAAGAACGGAAATATATACGGCCCACTGATAGCATTACCAAGGATAGGTAAGCAAGGCGAAATTATAAAAGTGTATAAACTGAGGACCATGCATCCTTACTCTGAATACATACAGGATTATGTTTATTATTTACATGATCTTGAGAACGGTGGCAAGTTTAAAAATGATTTCAGGGTAACTTCCTGGGGTAGTGTCTGCAGGAAGATATGGCTGGATGAGGTACCTACATTCATCAACTTCTTTAAAGGCAATATGAAAATTGTTGGTGTTCGTCCCCTCAGCAAACAATATTATGATTTATATGATCCTGAGATAAGAGAACGAAGGGTCAAATATAAACCCGGCTTAATCCCTCCCTTTTATGCCGATATGCCTGAAGATCTCGAACAGATACAACAATCCGAGATGAAGTATCTCGATTCCTATGACCGGCATCCTTTCCTTACAGATGTCAGGTACTTCTTCAAATCGTGGTGGAATATACTTTTTAATCATGCGAGGAGTAGGTAATACCAATTACCCCCGCCCCGAGTACTCGGGGCACCCCCTAAATGGAATGACCCCCGATCATCAGCCTACCAATAGCTCCCGATAATTATCGGGACGGTATGGCTGATGATCTACCCCCTAAAGGGGGTCTAATTCATCGATTTTATTAAGTATCCTTATTATGACGGCATCAATATTTGATATTATTTCTTCATTAGTAAATCTGATTACTTTAATTCCAAGTTTTTCAATTTCTGCTGATCGTCCTAAATCATATTCTTTTACTTCGTTTCCATAATGAATATCACCATCGACCTCTATTACCAGTTTATGTTCATGACAATAAAAATCCACAATAAAAATATCAATTGGATGTTGTCGCCTGAATCGGGTTTTAAATAATTTCCTGTCTTTTAGTCTTTTCCAAAGAATTAATTCAGGCAAAGTCATATTTTTTCGTAAGATCTTTGCAGCTTCAAAAGTCTTTGAATTAGCACCATAGAACATATTTCTTCTATCTATCTTAATATTCATAAGTGATAAAGCAGCGATCCATCAAATATAACAATTAAAATTAAAAGCAGATATTAGCCCCCCTTCAGGGGGGTTGGGGGGTCAACGAAATGCAGGGATCGGGAAGGATTAGGGGGTCAACGAAGAAACGCAGGGACCAGAGGGATTGGTGTATAAATGAAATACAAACTAAGAATTGGGGGTGAGAATATTGAAAAAAATGGCATGATTAAAGTCCCGCGCCAGCGGGACGTCAAGACTATTTTATCTTCCTGAGAAAACTCACCGGTATCGTAACAACAATATTCTGTTCCAGTTTGTCGATACGTATTATAACAATTTTCTTACGGCCTGTCTTTATAAGTTCACCTGTCAGGCCTTTCAATGATCCTGTCATAACTTCCACATTGTCACCTTTATCAAATTTTTCAGATGTGACCTCTACTTCTGCATTACTATCGATAAGGAGACGCAGATTATCGATCTGCTTCTGTGGTATGGCCACAGGTTGTCCTTCAAAAGAGACAAACTTAACAACACCGATTGTCTTGTATACCTTCAGGAAATCGACCGGTATTACTCTTACAAAGACATAAGAAGACAGCAATGGCTTTTCTATCAGCTTCTTTCTGTCGCTCCACTGGCGGTATGTCTTCTGAAGCGGCAGATATGTTTCAACACCAATCTCAATAAGCCGGGAGTTTACCTGTTTTTCAGCACGGGGATGGGTATAGATTGCGTACCACTTCGGTACGACCTGCTTTTGTGAATTAATTGTATTTTGGACTTCGTCCATTGTATTTAGTTGAATTAAATTGCTTCAAATTTAAGTATACTTTTTAATTGTTCATTTTTTGCTCGCCCAAATAATTACTTGTTCTTTCTTTGTTCGTCCAAAGAAAGAACCAAAGAAAGGGCGCCGGAAACGACAACCAAAGCCTTTACCCGCTACCAAAAAGGCTTCGGTTCGCACTCCCGAACAAGTTCGGGACAGGCTATTTCCGGTTTGCCATCGCACATATCATTTTAGCCCTAATAGCTGGAAGGCTGCCCTTTTGCTCACTGCGTTCGCGAGCTCGCCCTTTTAGGGCTTCGGTTCTTTGGTTCGTTTGGCTACGCCGAGCTCACAAATGATGGAATTTTTTGTCTCCGCTGGCGCGGATTTATAATCCGTGCCATTTGCTCGGTTCTTTTGGGCAAGCAAAAGAACCGGAGTGAAGCGGAGCTCGCCAAAGGCAAATGAACAATTATAATTTGTTTTTTTTATAACTAAAAAACTCTACCTTTGCGGCATTATTAAATCTGTTGTGCTATGGCAGAGAAGACAAGATATTCGGATGAGGAACTTGAGGAATTCAGGCAGATCATCCTGGCGAAGCTGGATAAGGCAAGAAAAGACTATGAGATACTTAAATCCAGCATAACTCACGAAGAGAGTAATGATACTATGGATACATCTCCCACTTTTAAAGTTCTTGAGGAGGGTGCGACTACTTTATCAAAAGAGGAGGCAGGCAGACTGGCACAGCGTCAGCTGAAGTTTATACAACACCTGCAGGCTGCTCTTGTAAGGATTGAGAATAAAACGTATGGTATATGCCGCGAAACAGGTAAGCTTATCTCTAAAGAGAGACTAAGGGCTGTTCCGCATGCCACACTTAGTATTGATGCTAAGATGAGGCAGAAATGACCGGCTTTAGGGCATTAAGGCTTTAGGGCGTTAGGGCCTACTAACAGAGGCTGTTCCGATAAAGGGACGGCCTTTATTATTTATGATTTATGATTGATGATTGATGATTTTAAATTTCATAATCGCCAATCATCAATAATAAATCATCAATTATCGATTCCTCCGGTTGTTTAGTGTTTTTCTTGATGCAATAAATATTGAGGTCAGTTCATTGCCTTCCTTTATCAGTCTTTTTGTTTCATTTAAATACTCTGAATGAATCAGATCCTTTTCAATAATCATTTCAAGCCACATTACACTTTCATCAGCTTCTTCAATAATAATACTGATTTTAGCTATAAATGATGCCTTACTTTGTGCTAATCTGGCAGCCCGGTAATTAGCACTAACAGAGGTGGAACATCTTATCAATTGTCCTTTAACATGGTTGGCAAGATAATTACCATGCAGATATTTAATAAGATCAATACAATCATACCCAAATTTCCTGGTCCGTTTTAATAATTCTTTAGAATCCATCGCAGCGAGATTTATAATTTATTATTGATAATTGATTATTGATGAATTAAATTTTTAAAATCGCCATTCATCAATCATCAATCATCGATTTTTAAAATCCTCTATCGTCTTCTCCAGCCCCTCTTCCAATCCAACCTCCGGTTCCCAATCCAGTTCCTTCTTCGCCAGACTGATATCCGGCTTTCTTTGTTTCGGATCATCCTCCGGTAATGGCAGATAGGTAATCTTTGATTTTGAATCTGTCATCCTGATGATCATCTGTGCAAGATTATTAACTGATATATCTGTCGGACTTCCAATATTAACAGGTCCTGTAAATGTGTCGGGTGTATCCATTAGTTTAACCAAACCATCAATAAGGTCATCTACATACTGAAAGCTACGGGTATGTGTTCCATCACCGAAAATGGTAATGTCTTCACCTTTCAGTGCCTGTACAATAAAATTTGAGATAACCCTGCCATCATCAGAGCTCATCCTCGGACCATAGGTATTGAAGATCCGCGCAATTTTAATCCTTACTTTATTCTGTTTATGGTAGTTCATAAAAAGTGTTTCTGCACACCTTTTCCCTTCATCATAACATGCCCTTGGCCCGAGAGTATTTACATTACCCCAATAATGTTCCGGTTGCGGATGTACAGACGGATCACCATATATCTCACTTGTTGAGGCCTGAAGTATCTTCGATCTGGTCCTCTTTGCTATCCCGAGAGTATTTATTGCACCCATGACCGACGTTTTTATTGTCTTGATGCCATTATACCGATAATGCACGGGTGAGGCAGGACAGGCAAGGTTATATGTCTCGTCAACCTCTATATAGATTGGCATTGTTATATCATGCCGAATAAGTTCAAAGTTGTGATTATCCAGAAGATGTGAGATGTTCTGTTTTGATCCTGTAAAGAAATTATCAAGACAGATTACTTCGTTTCCCATATCTAACAGCCGCTTACACAGATGTGAACCAATGAATCCGGCACCACCGGTTATCAGGATTCGTTTCATAAATTACAGTATAGATATAACAAATTTAAAGAAAAGGAAGAACTTTCACAGAGAAACACAGAGTTGGTTAGATTTACTTTAAAGTATCTCTGTGGAACTCTGTGTAATTTTTTAATTCTTAATTACTGTAACCTTTACTTGCACTTCATCTATCTCCACATCCCTGGCTTTGTCACCAGGTTTGTCTGTTAGGGTAACTTCTGTAGCCAGTGTCTGGGAACCGATATATTTCGCATGCCGCTTCACGGCCTCACGGACAAACTCATGATCTTCGATCTGTACTCTTATCTTGTCTGTTACATCATAACCATTGTCCTTACGGATATTCTGGATACGGTTAATAAACTCCCTTGCAATCCCTTCATAACGTAACTCATCCGTAACAGTTACATCAAGGGCAACAGTAAGTTTTCTTTCATTGGCTACCTGCCAGCCGGGGATATCCTCAGAGATGATCTCAACATCATCAGTGGTAAGATTGATCTCCTGACCATTGATATTCAAAGAATATGAACCGTCTACCTCAAAGGAGGCTATTTCCTGTTGTGTTAATTCCTTAATAGCATTGCTTATCTCCTTCATCATCTTGCCATACTTCGGACCGAGTGTTTTAAAGTTCGGCTTGATCTTTTTTACAAGAATCGATGATGTGTCTTCAACATATTCTGTTTCTTTTACATTCACCTCTGTAAGGACAAGATCTTTAACAGCTTCAAATTTCTTTCTGAAGGATTTATCGGGAAGCGGGATCAGTACTTTTGCCAGTGGCTGACGTACTTTTATACTTACTTTTCTTCTTAATCCAAGGATCATTGAAGATATTTTCTGTGCAATGTCCATTCGCTCTTCCAGATTCTTATCTATCAGGTTATCATCATATTCCGGGAAAAGTACCAGGTGAACTGAATCCTCTTCATGTTTTCCGGCAGTCTTATTAAGATCACGAAATAGCATATCCATATAGAAAGGTGCTATAGGTGCTGCAAGTCTGCTGACTGTTTCAAGACATGTATAGAGTGTCTGGTAAGCAGCTATCTTATCCTTGTCATAATCACCTCCCCAGTACCTTTTCCTGTTAAGTCTTACGTACCAGTTACTAAGATTCTCCGTAACAAAATCCTGTATAGCTCTTCCTGCCGGGGTGAGGTCATAATCTTCATAACACCTCTCCACTTCTTTTACAAGGGAATTAAGAAGAGAGATGATCCAGCGGTCTATTTCAGGTCTTTCGTTCATCGGGATCTCCTCTTCGGCATACCTGAAATTATCGACATTAGCATAAAGGGCAAAGAAGGAATAAGTGTTATAGAGTGTACCGAAGAATTTACGTTTTGCCTCGTCCACTCCGGCAAAGTCAAATTTAAGATTATCCCAGGGCTGTGCATTTGTGAGAAGGTACCAGCGCAGGGGATCCGAACCATATTTTTCAATTGTCGAGAAGGGGTCAACAGCATTTTTCAGGCGTTTCGACATCTTATTACCGTTCTTGTCGAGTACCAGTCCGTTCGATATAATATTTTTGAAAGCGACAGAATCGGAAATCATTACTGCTATTGCATGTAAAGTGAAGAACCAGCCTCTTGTCTGGTCGACACCTTCTGCAATAAAATCGGCCGGAAAG
>CAZTXH010000102.1:0-7349 GCA_964617415.1 uncultured Rikenellaceae bacterium
ATACAAACCTCAGGAACAAGAAGTTACTATAAATGCAAATGAAACTAAAGAGGTCAATTTCAGGCTTGAAGAAGATGTTCTCGGGCTTGAGGAGGTTGTTATTACAGCTGACAGGAGTGAAATGAAAAGAACCGAATCAGTAACAATAGTAAATACTATCTCCCCCAAGATATTTTCTTCGGCCCAGTCTGTAACACTAAGTGAGGGACTTACATTTTCGCCTGGAATAAGGATTGAAAACAACTGTCAGAACTGTGGTTTTTCACAGGTAAGGATGAATGGTATGGAGGGGCCCTATTCACAGATACTGATAAACAGCCGGCCTATATTCAGTGGTCTGGCCGGAGTATACGGACTTGAGTTGATGCCTTCCAATATGATTGAACGTGTAGAAGTTGTAAGAGGTGGAGGTTCTGCACTTTATGGCAGCAATGCAATTGCAGGAACTATAAATATAATACTCAAAGAACCTGTTTCAAGTTGTTATGAAGCAGGAATAAATACCGGTCTCACAGGCGTGGGAATGAATGGATCGGGAGTAGCAGTTCCTGATTACTCAGTAAATCTGAATACATCGATCATCTCAGATGACAGCAAAACCGGAATCGCTTTATACGGCTTTACACGTGAAAGAGATATGTTCGATGCAAATGGTGATGATTATTCTGAAATATCCCCGATGAACAACCAGACAATCGGAACCAGATTCTTCCACAGATTCGGATTCAGGAGTAGTGTGGCAATTGATTTCTTTAATATCAAAGAAGAAAGAAACGGGGGCAACAAACAGGAGTATCCCTTACACGAAAGAGACCTGTCAGAAACTGTTAAACATGATATTAAGACAGGTGCTGTTACTTACGAACAATACTTTCGCGACTATGATATACTGTCAGTTTTTGTTTCTGCTCAAAATCTGAATCGTGATTCATATTACGGGGCCAACAAATCGCTTACAGACTATGGGAGATCACATGATTTAACATACAATACTGGAGTTCAATACAAGGTTTTCCTTGGTAATTCTTCTCTTATTGCAGGGATCGAAAATACAGGTGGTACCCTGAAAGACGAGAAACTGGGTTACCCTGACTATGATAATGCAATTATTGTCAATGATTCTATCATCAGCATACCTCACACAGAAAATACAATTGTCGCTGATCAGTCATCATTATCATCAGGTGTTTTTTTCCAGTATGACCTGAAAATCAAGAAATTTAAACTTGGACTTGGCGGTCGATATGATCATTATAAAATTATTGACCACGCAAAGGCCGGCGAGGCTAAGAAAGGAAATGTCTTTAGTCCTCGTATAAGCCTGATGTATGAAATAATACCTTCCCTTCAGGGTCGTATCAGCTATTCTCATGGTTACCGTGCTCCTCAAATATTTGATGAGGATCTTCATATAGAAACATCCGGTGCCCGACAAGTAATTAACGTAAATGATCCCGATCTCAAACAGGAAACAAGTCACAGTTTTACTGCCTCTCTTGACTTCAATAAACTTATCGGGATTGTCACAACCGGACTTCTTATCGAAGGATTCTATACCAGATTAAGTAATCCCTTTTATAATGAAATAGGTGTTCCTGATGAAAACGGGCAGGTATTGTATACACGAATGAATGCTGAAAATGGTGCTGTTGTAAAAGGAGTAAATATCGAGCTCAAGCTCAGACCTTTAAAACATATGGTATTCACATCAGGTTTTACTGTTCAATCAAGTATGTATGATGCGGAACAGGAATTTGATGTTAGGAATTTTTTCCGTACACCTGCTGATTATGGGTATTTTAATCTCGACTGGGATTTTACTAAAAACGTACGTTTTTCTGCAACAGGAACTTATACAGGAAAAATGAAGGTGCCATACTTTGGTCCGCAAACTGACCCTGATATCGGTGAATTACGTGAATCCGATCCATTTTTTGATCTAGGGAGTAAAATACATTATAACATAATAATTAATGGAGCCACACTCCAGCTATATACCGGAATAAAAAATATCCTTAATTCTTACCAGTCGGATTTTGACACAGGAATAGACAGGGATCCTTCATATATCTATGGTCCGATATCACCAAGGAGTATTTATTTCGGAATTAAAATAGGAAATAAATTATAGAGTTTTATCCTTTTTAAAAACAGAAAGAGGGTATCATGAAAACATTTAAGATACCCTCTTTTTTATAATCTGCTCATTGAATACAAATGGAATATATGTTAATAATGCCTTGCGATCACATTCATTCGCTGGTTGAATATCATATGGCTGCTGACTTCAAATATCCATACATGGAATTATAAAAAAATCTACTCAAGAAACAGGATTGCAGAAAAACATTTTAACTTGCTGAAAAATAAGTAATGGATTGTACAAGTATTGAAATTAAAGCCATATCAGATAACCATAAGAAGATCAGTGAAATCCTAAAATCAAGAAAAGCTGACTTCAAGGGCATCGACAAACAGGTTGATACCTATTTCAATATAAGTACAGGTCGATTAAAGCTAAGGGAAGGTAATATTGAAAACCAGCTGATATATTACCAGAGGGAGAATACCGAAAGTCCAAAACAATCAGATGTCATATTGTTTAAAACAGATCCCGGCTCATCACTTAAAGAAATATTGAAACAGACTATCGGAATCCTGGTCGTAGTTGAAAAAACCAGAGAGATCTATTTTATAGATAATGTGAAATTTCATCTGGATTCTGTTAAAGGACTGGGAAAGTATGTCGAAATTGAAGCTATTGACACTAAGGGGACAATCGGAAAAGAAAAGCTTTCAGAACAATGTAATTATTATCTTGATCTGTTAAAAATCTCGCATGAAGATCTGATTCCGGATTCCTACAGCGATTTATTATTACGAAGCAACCAATAATTATCTCAAATGAACCTTACTGATCTCGGACTTACAAAAGAAATATCTGAATATCTGGCTGATAACTCTTTGACTGATTTCACAATAGCAAGAGTAGTCTGTGAGTACAGGGAGAGGTATATTGTTTCGACAGGAATAAACCAATATGAGGCTGAAATTACCGGGAATCTTCGGTTTTCTGCACATTCCAGGGCTCACTTTCCTGCTGTAGGCGACTGGTTGGCTGTAAAAACTTATGACTCTGATCTTGCTATTATTCATAAGATATTACCGCGGAAATCAATTCTCGAACGACAGATGATAGGCAAACCCGGAGAAAAGCAGATAATATCTGCCAACATTGATGTTGCCTTGATTGTCCAATCCATAGATAATAATTTTAATATCAACAGGCTTGAAAGATATCTGACTATATGCTACTCAGCTGGTATCGAACCTGTCCTTGTGATCAGTAAGATAGACCTCTCGACAAAAACCAGGATCAGGAATGTCCTTAAAGAACTAACTACCAGAGATAGGAATATTAAACATATCCTTCTCAGCAATACAACTAAAGATGGATTGGATAAAGTACTTGAGTTCATAAAAAAAGGAAAGACATACTGTATCATCGGATCATCAGGTGTTGGTAAATCTTCATTGATAAATACCCTGTTGAATAAGAATATTCTGAAAACACGTGAAATAAGTCAGAGTACTAAGAAGGGCAGACATACAACAGACCACCGTGAGTTGTTTATTCTTGAAAACGGAGGGATTATAATCGACACACCGGGAATGAGAGAACTGGGTTTAACCGATGATTCAGAGGGTATAAAAACTACATTTAATGAAATTCACAACCTTTCATTAAAATGCAAATTCCCCGATTGCAAACATCTTACAGAAACAGGATGTGCTGTTCTTGAAGCTCTTGAAAATGGAATTATTGATAGAAAATCGCTCGAAAATTACCGTAAAATACTCAGAGAACAGGAACATTTTCAGTCAACAGTGGCAGAAAAACGAAAAAAGGACCGCCAGTTCGGAAAGATAGTCAAGAAAATTCTGAAGGAAAAGAAGAAATATAAGTACTGAAAAGAATACCAGGTAAAATGGAAAAGCCACTTCACTCAATGCTGGAAGTATCAGGTACAATGCTGATAACACTTTATGCTCGTGCTCGTGAATCAGAAAGCAGGAATCCTATTATCAGTGATCCTAAAGCTGTTGAAATGATTGAGATAATTAAGAAGGAGATCATTGATTCCGATAATCCGATCCACAGGAAAATATTAAAAGATCGGTACAATCCAAAACTGGCAGTTAGTATGGCCCTGCGAAGCAGAAGGTTTGACAGGTATGTGCAGGATTTTCTTTCAGAGAACCCAGAAGGTACAGTTATAAATCTCGGATGCGGAATGGATACAAGGTTTGACAGAATTGACAACGGTAAAGTGAGATGGTTCGATATTGATTTTCCTGATGTAATTACACTGAGACGCCGGTTCATGCAGGAAAATGAACGACACCACTTTATTGAAAGGTCTGTTCTTGATCCTGAATGGATAGAAACAGTGAAAACCGGCGGTCCTTATCTTGTACTCGCTGAAGGTCTTTTCATGTATCTTACGGAACCCGATGTAAAAGAACTCCTTTCAATGATTCAGAGGCAACTGGGTTCTGCAAATCTTGTCTGTGAAGTAACCAATCGTTACTGGGTTAACAGAATGAAAAGCAGTTATATGCAGTTTAAATTTAAACGTCAGCTTGGAATGACCGGTGGTGCAGTCTTTACTTTTGGAATACCATACAGCCGCTATTTTGAAGAGTGGAGCAAGGATTACTATTTTCTTGATGAGTGGACCTATTTCGATGACAGGGAAAAGAAATTGGGCTGGATCAGGTTGTTTTCATGTTTTGAGGCTTTTCGCAAAGTTCAATGGACTGTACATTACAGGATAGAAGCTTAAAATGGTTAGTAAGTAAAAACAAACAAATGAACAAAATCAAAATCTCAACAGCACAATTTGAAAACAGATGCAGTGATAAAGAGTATAATCTGGGAGTCATTGAAAGGCTTTCTCACAAAGCATCATCAGAAGATTCAGATGTTATTGCATTTCATGAATGCTCAGTTACCGGATATACATTTGCCCGCCATCTTACAAAAGAACAGATGCTTGATCTCGCGGAATTGATACCTGAAGGAGAAAGCACTATAAAACTTATTTCTATAGCAAAAGAAAACAGAATAGTTATTTTGGCCGGACTTTTCGAGAAGGACAAAAATGATAATCTGTTCAAATCATATATTTGTATTGATAAAAACGGACTTGTGGCAAAACACAGGAAGCTACATCCCTTCATAAATAAATTCCTTACACCGGGAAACAGCTATTGTGTATTTAATCTACTTGGCTGGAAATGTGGAATTTTGATATGTTACGACAACAATATTATCGAAAATGTGAGAGCAACGAAATTACTTGGAGCAGATATAATCTTTATGCCTCACGTAACTATGTACACACCTTCCCCGAGACCTGGTGCAGGATTTTGCGATCCCGAACTCTGGAAGAACCGTATAAATGACCCTGACGCGTTGAGAAAGGAATTTGATGGACTAAAAGGAAGGGAATGGATTATGAAGTGGCTTCCTGCAAGAGCTTATGATAATGGTATTTATGCAGTTTTCTCAAATCCCATTGGAATGGACGATGACCAGCTTAAAAACGGATGCTCAATGATTATCGATCCTTTCGGGGATGTAATTGCTGAATGTTGCTCTTTTGACGATAGCTATACAACAGCCATAATTACACCTGATAAACTTATGCTGGCAGGAGGATACAGATATTTAAATGCAAGACGACCTGAACTATATAAAGACATTATTGGCCGACAACACAAAGCACAACAGTTAGTCAGCTGGATGAATATGGATGAAAGCAAATAATATGATCATCGAACAAACTTATAATTTACTGAAAGCCACATATAAAGAGAAGATCGAAAATCTAACTATTGCAGATATCAGGATTGGTATATTTCTGACTGCTGTGCGTCTGTCAGACAATAGCTGCGGTACTTCATCAACCTATGTGGATGATTACCTCCATTGTGTTAAAAGTAAAAGGGATTATGGAGAATTTTCCCCTCTGAATATAAAAGGGGAAAAAGTCTGTGACCTTTTTGAAACTGAAAAAGAGTCAAGACTATTACTTACCTTAAAAACTGCTGTGCTGAATGCAATTTCCACAGAGATCATTTCAACAGGTAATTATAAGATAATTGAAAACTGTGACCCTTTTGATCTTATTGACCTGAATAATGAAAAAACAATAACAATTGTCGGAGCCTTCCATTCATATATTAAGCAAATTGCCAAGACACATAACAGATTATTCGTACTGGAATTAAATGAAAATGCACTGACTGATGAGCATAAAAGATATTTTGTTCCTGCAGATGAATATAACAGGATTTTCAACGAATCCGATATTATCATAATTACCGGTCTTACACTGGTAAACAAGACCATAGATAATTTACTGACTGCGATACCTGAAAACAGAATTGCTATAGTAACGGGTCCTTCAAGCAGTATCATACCCGACGTTTTATTCGCCAATAAAGTGAATATCATCGGATCAACAAGAATTACAAAACCCGATCTATTATTCGATCTTGTAAGTGAGGCAGGCGGGGGTTACCACCTTTTTGATTACTGTGCTCAAAAAATATGTATCCTCAGAGATTATGAAAAGTAAATTAAGCGAAAAATGGATCAAGGCGGCAATTGCCGGGACGATCTGGGCAGCATCCGAAATTGTCCTGGGCAGTTTTCTTCATAATCTGAGGATTCCTTTCAGTGGAAACATACTTACAGCAATTGGCGTCGTAATTCTTATTTCAATAAGTTTTATGTGGGCTGAAAGAGGTCTTTTCTGGCGTGCCGGCCTCATTTGTGCCATTATGAAAACAATGTCGCCAAGCGCAATAATCTTTGGTCCTATGATAGCAATAATGGCCGAATCCTTATTGTTGGAATTATCTGTCAGGTTACTTGGCAGAACATATGCCGGTTACATAATCGGTGCTATGCTGGCAATGTCGTGGAATCTTTTTCATAAGATCGCCAGCTATATAATTTCCTATGGATCAAATATCGTGGAAGTATATACAAACCTCCTCAACATGGCAGAGAGGCAGCTTAATATTAAAACTGATCTGGTATGGCTGCCTATTATAATACTATTAATAGTATATGCGCTTTTTGGATTGCTTGCTGCTGTGATCGGCATACAGGTTGGAAGAAAAATGTTAAAACAACCTGCTGTTATTCCAACTAACAAAAAAAGTACTCCCACTGAAAAATCGACAAACAGTTCTAAAACAGAATTCAACTATTCATTTTTATGGCTTCTTATTGATATCTTTTGTATTGTCGGAGCATTCCTGTTATTCAATTA
>CAZTXH010000103.1:0-7324 GCA_964617415.1 uncultured Rikenellaceae bacterium
GCGGTGGTGAATGCATCAATGATATGGTTACCCACGAATGGATTTCTTATTGCATTACCGTTATCGGTTCTCCTGAAATGGGCATCACCGTAATTCAGCTCCATAACACCTACTTTGAAGGTGAGATACTCCATTGTTTTATCTAAACCTGCTGAGTTAAGGAATGGAAGCCTGTCAACCAGGAGATATCCTCCCTTAACCCATGTTTCCGGATGATGACGCGATGAAAGATACGTTGTGAGGTTAACTTCAATACCATTAGCTAAAGTGGAATTGATAACAAAATTTGCGGTGGGCAGATTTATCCCTTTACCCAGTGGTATCAGACGGGCAGTATCAGCATGATGATCAAGAGCCTGAAATTGCATGGCAAAATCGGCTCCAATACTTACCTTTGGAAAATCTGTTTGTTCTGTAACCGGAATAGATTCTTCAAATTGCTGCCCATAGATAAGCGTTGAAAAAAGAAGTACCCAGATTATTATAAAAATTCTTTTCATGACTAATAATTCTTAAGTGTGAAATTTATATTACTTTTTTGCTTTGTTTCAATAAGATGCCCCCTCCGCTATGTTTTTCTGGACAAACTGCAAGGAAAGTGAGACAGTTATCTCGTCACTTGTTTTAAGTGCACCCAGCATTGCTGTGGGTGGGTTAATGTTGAAGCTGCTCATCTTAAGAACAGTCTCGGCGTTAATACTGATTGTGCTGTTATCAGTAAAAGAACCATTGAATGGGATTATAACATCCCTGGTTTTACCGGCAACATTAAGTTTTCCCGAAAGGTTTCCTGTAAAATCCATTCCTTCAGTTTTAAGTCCTGTTACAGACATTCCGGTATATGTTATGAATGGATAATCGTCGGCTCTGAGTGCATTATATGCTTTTTTGTCCATTAAGGAGCTTTCACTTTTTATGTCTTTTGCTTTACATCTGAAAGAGACATTATCGAATCCTTCTATTTCTGATCCAAACCGGTTGAGATGAAAGCCTGAATTAAATGTTGTCAGCTCCATCTGCCAGTCATGAAGTGTGGATGTTCCTTTAATGGCTATCAGAGTTCCACTTTCTGACAACTCAAATGTTTGTCCTTCAGCCAGTAATGAAATTCCTGCCAACAGGAACAATATTGTTAATCTTCTTATTTTTTTCATTGTCGTTTGTATTAATCCTATAAATCCTATCGTTATAATAGGACAAATATACGAATTGTGAAATAATTCACAAAACTTTTTTAATTTTTTTTTGGGGGGAATTTTATTCAACAGTGATTGAAAACAGGGAAGAATCATGTCCTGTTTCTTCGGAAAAACCTGTGAAAAAGATCGTGTTATTATCTTTCCATCTTAATTGAGACCAAATCTCCGACATATGGTAAATGTCTGTATTGAAGGGCTGGCTGAATTTTTTACTCCTGAAATCATATAACCATATCTGGATTGTACCATTAAGATCGGTCAGGAAGGCCAGCTTTGAATTATCAGGTGAAACAACCGGTATACATTCTATTCCGCTGAATTCAAATACAGCTTCAGGTTCTCCATTACTAGGTTTGATCCTGAAGATATCATAATAGCCTGGATTAATATTATCACTTGTGAAATAATGGTGAGTATAGTAGATATATTTTCTGTCAGCCGACCAAACGGGATGTTCCTGGCTGTACCGGATCACACCCGGAGCTGAAAAAGAATTATTTTGCATTTCGGATATTACATATGTAGATGTATTGAATAGTTTTATTTTTAGGCTTATGTCGCTTTCATTTGATGATGAAAAGGCGATTGTTGTATTATCAGGAGACCATGTCGGGTATTTATTTACAGAATATCCCGATGTAATTCGATCAGACCTTTTTGTCCTGCTGTCGTATATTTCTATATGTTCCGGCATTAGGTTCCCATCGAATACTTCATCTTCATTTGATGAGTAAGCAATCAGGGTACCGGTGTTATCGAAGTCGGGAAACCAGCAATCAATAGCTACAAGATCAGGTCCACTGCCCGATTCTGAAACGAAGATTGAAGGCTCTGCATGACCTGGTTGATATTCATAGAATGTTGTTGCATATACAATATTATCATTATTGTTATTAATGTCGAATGAATAAATATCATGCCCATAGTAATCGCTCATTATATAACTATATTCCGGTTTAAATCCTGAAGGGATAAAAGTTGCTACATTTGAATTTTTTGTAATTCCTTTTTTACTGAATATCTCTTTCAGGTAAACATAATATATCTCATCATTCAGCAGACCTTCAATGATGAAGCAGCTATCAATATAAGATAAATCCAGGGTTCTTATTATTTGCCAGTTATCACATCTCTTTTCTGAAAGATATACTTCAAAATAATCAGGGTATTCAGGATGATCCTTTATTTTATATAAAAATTCCAAGTCATAATATCTCAGTGTGATTTTAACAGAGGCATCTTTTCTTGTGGCAACAATAAGGCTGTACCCATCTGCCGTGATTGACGGATCCTGTATTGTGGAAAAATGATCATGGTTTATGAGATCTTCCATTTTCTCACATCCTTGAAAGAGGATCAAAAAACACATCAATAATATAAATATCAGTCTGGAGTGGTTCATTCCAAAATAAGGCCTGGTAATTTATATACAAAAATTATACCTTAAATTATTACTTTTTAGATTGATATAATCCGGGTCCGTAAAAATTTTTATAACTTTATGATGTTCAAAATCAGTAGGGAGGAAATCATTCATGGAAGTAAACGATCTTTCATTCGGATCAATAACCATTAACGGTGTAACATACGAGAAGGATGTGGTAATAGAAAATGGCATGGTTAAAAAAAGAAAAAAAGGTGCATCGAAGAAATACCGCGATCAATATAGCCATACACCGGTTTCACCATATGAAAATATACCATGGAAATGTAAAACACTAATAATCGGTACAGGTCAAAGTATGGCTCTACCTGTAATGGAGGAGGTATATAAGAAAGCCCGTAAGAGAGGTGTGAAAATCCTTGAAATGAGTACACCGGAAGCAGTAAAACATATTAACGATCCTGACACCAACCTTATCCTGCACCTCACCTGCTGAAAGACTCTTTATAATCGGGATTTGGATTATACAATCTTGATTTTGAATTATTTCTAATTGATTTCATAAATAAGATATTATTAAAATTGTAAATTTGTCTTTATAAAACAAGGAAATCATGGTACACAAAATGTTAAAAAAAGAAAACCATTTATTGGTTTGTTGTATCTATCCGGCTCTTTTCATTTTGGTCCTTTCATTATGCATTCCTTATAATGCTTATTCACAGGATTTGAATGAGATTGAGCAGCAGACTGCAATAATGCAGTACACTTTGAAATACCGTTTCGGTAAAGACCTGAAAGTGGGTGATATGGTTAAATATACCTCGGTATCAGATGAGGAAGAGGAACCGTCAGTAATCGAACTGATGGTAAGCGATAAAAAGGCCGGAAACCTTATTATTGATGAAAAAACCGCAGGTATGATTCTGCATTATCAGGTAAATCCTTCAAATATGGAGTTAGTAAGTATATCAGGTACTGATGAAAATGGTGATGATATCAATATCAAACCACTGAGTGATGAAAGATACGAGCAGGTAATGGAAATATTCAAAGCCAGAATAAAGCAGGGTGCTTATACCCAGTTTGTTGCCTGGGAGGAGGGGTCAGAAGCCGAAGAGGTAAATACTCCGGCAGGCGGATTTAAATGTGTTTATCTGCATCCTAAATATTCTGAAATGTATGCCCAGCAGATGAAGGGATACGAAACATCTCTCAGGGCACAGGGAAAATCTGAAGCCGAGATAAAAAAGGCGATATATGAGAATGAACCGAGAGTTTATTTCAATAATGATGTTCCAAAATTACTCCCGATGAATATTGCCATGGGCTGGATGCCATGGATTGAAGCATTTGGAGCAGTAGATGGAGGTATGGTCGAATGCAGGCATATGGCTCCTATGAAACTGACAGGATATAAGAAATAGAAAGTCGTCAAATCATAGTACTCACCTTCCCGGCTACCTCTTTTGCGATATTTGAGCAATATCCCATACAGGGGCCTGAGAGATAGCTTTTTACATCATTAATGTAAGAGAAGTTGAGTCCGCAAAGCTCATGGCAGTTTGTGGAACCGTATCTGTTACGGAACCATGAACCCAGTTCATCACATAGGTTAATCGAATGGTTGAAGTTATTCATCTCTTCGTCCATAGCCGTGTTGTCATTTTTCTTTAATAACCGCTGCATCCTGGCAACCCTGGAATAGCTGCTCTCAATTTCTTCTGTTGCGGAACTTATTGCCATCGCACCTGCTGTAAGTGCCCCGCAGGTGCGGTTTAACATGGCAATACCGCCAATAAAGGGCCACGATGAGTCATATAGTTCTTTAGTGACATTGAAATTGCTGGTGAGATTTTCCACGACATTATGTGAACAATGAAATTTCTTTTCATCAAACGTCTCAAGCAATAGTGTGTAGGCTTCCTGTTCCTCGTCAGACAGTGGAGCAGGATTTTTGACTGCCCGTGAATATGGCTTATAGAAGTTAATTATAGCATGTCTGCATGACAATTCACTCTGCTGAATATTACTACAGATAGTAGTGCCATAGAATGCGTTAAACTCATGTATATATGATTGTGCCAGGCTGATGATATTAAGTTTTTCGTTAATTCCGGTCGGGTTGCTGTTACTGTAGCCAATGTACATCAGAGGTGCTGTCAACACTCCACACTCCATGTCGGATCCTGCAATACCTCCTGCCAGTCCTGCGGCATATTTTACCATATCAGTGTTCTGAATGCCGTTTATCCCAAGAAGAGTTTGCATTACTGTCGGTGCACAATGGCCTATCCTGAGGACATTGTTAAAGGCCCTGATTTTTTTTGTATTGAAGAGTCCATAACCAACCAGTCCGGCTGTTCCTGCACCTGCAAGGATTATAATGCTTCTTTTTGCAAAATCTCTCCTGGTCAATGATCCTCTGGTTTTATTGCTGCTATCATTTTTCATAAAAGAAATTAGCTATCTTCAAAGGATTAAAGTTAAGGATTAACATGAAATATACGAAATAGGGTGTCATTGAACCATATAAAATGTTTACAGTCAATATTTTCAATGCTGGTTTGTTTAATATATGAACAAGCAATAATTTTATAGTGTAACAGAATGTATTGAGATGAAAACAAAAGTTCAGAAACGAAAAGTTGTGGTAGTGGGTGCAGGATCGGTAGGTGCTACCTATAGTTATGCTCTTGCACAGAGCGGCCTGGCTGATGAAATACTCCTTATCGACAGGAATGAAGAGCTTGTACACGGACAGGTACTTGATCTGGTCCATGGCAAACCATTTTTCCCGGCGGTAAGGATAGGCGTGGGAACAGAAAATGATTATGCTGATGCACAGCTTGTTGTGATAACAGCAGGGTCGGCACAGCGTCCCGGGGAAACAAGGCTTCAGCTTCTGCAAAAGAATGCTGATATCGTGGGAAGTATAGCCGAAAGTATTGCTCGCCATAGATGCCGGGGAGTA
The DNA here is from genome assembly GCA_964617415.1 of uncultured Rikenellaceae bacterium. Lineage (GTDB taxonomy): Bacteria > Bacteroidota > Bacteroidia > Bacteroidales > VadinHA17 > LD21. The sequence continues at coordinate 5,558 of CAZTXH010000103.1, forward strand.
ATGCTGATAGTTACAAACCCTGTCGATGTTCTTACATGGGTTGCCCTTAAACGATCGGGATGGAAAAGAAACAGGGTAATAGGATCAGGTACTGTACTCGATAGTGCCAGGTTACGATATCTGATTGGTAATAATTCTGGTGTCGATGTGCATAATGTGCATGCATATATCCTTGGGGAACATGGTGACAGTGAATTTGCAGCATGGTCAATGACAAATGTGGCAGGTATAAATATCAAAGATTACTGTCCTATCTGTAATAAATGTTCTGACTGGAAGACAGAACGCAACAAGATTGAACAACAGGTGCGTGAAGCTGCATACCAGATAATTAATGCGAAAGGTTCTACACATTTTGCAGTTGGAATGTCACTCTTAAGGATCACTGCTTCAATACTTCGTAAACAGAACAGTGTTCTGACTGTCTCTACCGTGCTGAATGGTGAGTTCGGCCTTAAGGATGTATGTCTTAGTGTGCCATGCGTGGTCTCCGATGACGGAATAGAAAAGATTATTACCAGCCCTCTTGATGAAGAAGAGAGAGTGCTGCTCAATCGTTCCGCGGCTGTAATAAAAAAAGCAATAGATTCATTATCATTATAAACAATCACCGAACCTGTCTCAATTCTCTTTTCTTTTTATAAATTTGATTTGTTTAAAAATCCAGACCAGAATGAAAATTAACAATAATGAAGAGATTTTCGCTGCCGACGTACAGATGGAAGGAGCGAAGGATGTGAAAAAGAAAGTGCTTATTGGTCCTGATGAAGGATCAGATAATATCATTATGAGGCATTTTATTATTGCCCCGGGCGGTAATACACCTTATCATCAGCACAACTATGAACATGTTGTTAAAATTGAAAACAACAAAGGAATAGTTATTGATGATAACGGAAATGAATATGAGGTAACAAAAGGACAAAGCATCTTCGTCGTACCAAATGAAAAACACCAGTTCAAAAATCCTTTCAGTAAGGATTTTGAGTTTACCTGTATTATATTGAATCAGGAGAAGGGATAGGAAAAAACGGCTACCGGTTAGCGGCTCATGGTGTGCGGTCAGCCAGTATTACATATCCGGTTCTAATTTTAAGATATGGGAAATCCATAGTAAAGCAGGGAACACTGTAAGTTTAAGGTGTTGAAATACAGAAGTTTAAATATTAATAATATTAAAAATTATTTACATGAAAAAAACAATTAAAATTACCGGGCTGATTGTTTTCGTATTATTACTGGTAGCATGCAAGCAGGGTAAGGTAAGTGTCTCACCTGAAGAATTGGGTCTTTCGGGTGATACCCTCGATCTTGCAGCCGGGTGTATGCAGAGCTATATTGATGATGGACAATTTGCCGGCATTGCAGTTATGACAATAAAGAACAGCACTATTGTACAGAACAAGGTTTTCGGTTATGCCGATATTGAAAACCAGGTACCGATAAAGGATAATACTATTTACAGGATCTTTTCAATGTCGAAACCTATTACTACAGTAGCACTGATGACATTTTACGATGAGGGTAAATTCAAACTTGACGATAAGGTGTCAGATTATATTCCTGAATTTGCAGAGACTATGGTCTATACTCCGAATGAAAATGGTTTTACCCTGGAACCGCAACAGAATAAGATGACTATCAGGCATTTGTTGACACATACATCGGGATTGACATACGGATGGGAACCCGGATCTTACGTGGATTCATTGTATAATGTAACAGGTGTTATAAACTGGGATGCTCCTATTGGAGAGAAGGTTAAAC